>JAUPVN010000104.1 GCA_030917025.1 Patescibacteria group bacterium
CTCTTCCGATCTGCTTAGCTAATAAATCTGTAGACGAAGCCAAAGAACGCATACGGTCGGCAATTGCAGCATCTGGATACAAGTTTCCTAAAAAACGTATAGTACTAAATTTAGCCCCGGCAGATATACCAAAAAATAGTGCTAGCCTAGATTGTGCAATGGCTCTAGCGGTTTTATATGCAGATAAACAATTACTATGCGACCAGCAAGTTAAAACTCTAGTAGCAATTGGCGAACTAGGGCTAGATGGTACCCTAAGGCCCGCCAGGGGTATTATTGGTTTACTTAAGACAATCCAGCAATTACATGCAGATCTTATAGTTATGCCCGTAGAAAATGCCCCTCAAGCAAATGCTTTGGGTGTAGAACAAGCTAAATATGCCACAAACTTAAGAGATATTGTAGAATACATTAACAATCAACAGGCATTACCAAAAAATAAAACAGTAAGTAGTACTTCAAACAAAAAATATTTGCCAAATTACATAGACTTTGCAGAGATAATTGGCCAAGCTACCGCAAAAAGAGCCCTTACTATTGCTGCAGCTGGTGGGCATAATATCTTATTAAGCGGCCCACCCGGTACGGGTAAAAGTATGCTTGCCAAGGCTTTTGTAGGAATATTACCAGAGCTTAACCAAACCGATTCTTTAGACGTTACCCATATTCATAGCCTTGTAGGTATGCAATTAGATAGCATTGTTACTAACCCGCCACTCAGATCACCCCATCATACAAGTAGCACGGTATCTATTATTGGTGGTGGCCATAATTTACGACCCGGAGAAATAAGCCTAGCGCACAAAGGAGTATTATTTTTAGATGAATTACCAGAATTTCAGCGCTCAGCCCTAGAAGGACTTAGGCAGCCACTAGAAGATGGTGTTGTTACTATATCGCGCGCTCAGCTAACTAGCACGTTTCCGGCAAATTTTATTTTATTGGCAACCAGCAACCCCTGCCCCTGCGGATATTACAAAAGTAGCAGGCCATGTAGTTGTAGCGCATACGAAATTGTACGTTATCAAAAAAAATTATCTGGCCCAATTTTAGATAGAATAGACATACACATAACCATGAACAACGTAGACCATCAACAACTTCTTACAAAAACAACAAAAAAAGAATCACCCACTATACAAAAGCTAGTATCGGCTGCCCAAAAAGTTCAACAACAAAGAGGTGCACGGCTTAATTCGGAACTATCAAACGCACAGCTTAAAAAAGATATGAACCTTTCTAGCAACGCAAAAACATTGCTGGATGCAGCTGCACAAAAATTATCACTATCTGCTAGGGCCTACATGAAAACCATAAAAATTGCTCGAACCATTGCAGACATAGACCAATCATCTACCATAAGAACACAGCATATTGCAGAGGCTCTTCAGTTTAGGCCAAAACAAGAAAGTTTATAAAAAAAGTTGACCCCTAGCAGCTCATCTGTTATAATTCCTATCTGAAAAAGGAGAATAATTCATTAACAAGCAAACCCGTCTCAATGAGGCGATCAGAGCCAGCGAACTACGCGTCATAGATGAACATGGAGCCCAACTTGGAGTCCTTACTCGTCAAGAAGCGCTGCAAGCTGCCCGAGATGCAGAACTAGATTTAGTAGAAATATCCCCCGGAGCAAAACCACCGGTTGCAAAGATAATTAACTGGGGTAAATATAACTACCAAAAAACTAAACAACTGCAAAAGAATAAACGTAACACTAAAGTTAGCGAACTCAAACAAATGCGTTTTGGCTTAAAAATAAGCGATAACGATATGGCGGTTAAGCTAAAAAAAGTTACAGGATTTCTTACCAACGGAGACAAAGTACGAATAAGTGTTGTCTTTAGGGGCCGAGAGCTCGCACACAAAGAAATTGGGTTTACATTAATGGAAAAAATTCTTCAGAATATTAGTGATATATCAACAATAGATCAAACACCGCAGTTTGCAGGACGACAAATAAGCGCAGTAGTAAGGAGCAATAATGCCAAAGTTAAAAACCCATAGTGGTACAAAAGACAGAGTAAGTATAACCAAAACTGGTAAAGTTATGGCTCGTAAGAGTTTTGGGCACCACTTTTTAGAAAAAAAACGAGCAGCCAGAAAACGTACACTTGCTGGCAAAAAAGAGCTTTCGCCATCTGTTGTTGGTAGTATTAAAAAGAAACTAGGAGTTTAGGAGTAAATTATGAGAGTAAAAAGAGGCGTTGCCACACATAGAAAGCACGTAAAAGTACGTCAAGCCACAAAAGGTATGACCCATTCAAGGCGCAGAAGCTACAAAATGGGTAAACAAGGCATTATTAAGGCTTTGCAATACGCTTACAGAGATCGTCGTAACAAAAAACGTACATTTAGGACCTTATGGAACACTCGCATTAATGCTGGTGCTCGCATAAATGGTACTACCTATAGTGCTTTAATAAACGGAATGAAAGTAAAAAACATTACTGTAAACAGAAAAATGTTGGCCGAACTAGCAGTAAACGAACCAGCTGCTTTTAGCGCCGTTGTTAAAGCTGCTAAAAACTAAAGATAGTTTATACAAATTAAAAAAACATCGTTATTACGATGTTTTTTTAATGCTAGACTGCCTATAAGCCGGGTTCTGTCGTGGTCGATCATCTATCTAGCCTTGTATTTGCACACAAGGTCAAGCGGTTAAACTTGGGTATAGCGGGCTACTAGCTGTAAAGCAATTACCCAATCCTTGCAGCCAACAGGGTTTACCACCCCTTTATGTCACCATAAAAGGCTGTGGGCTCTTACCCCACTCATTTCACCCTTACCATACTTAGCTAAAAGCTATGAATGGCGGTATAGTTTCTGTGGCACTTTCCCTAAGATTACTCTTGGTTACCGTTAGCAACTGTTGCGCCCTATGCTGCCCGGACTTTCCTCCCCTCACCACTATTTAAAATATGTATAAATTATAAAAAGTGGTGAGGGGCGATCGACTGGCAACCTAGCCTTTATAGTATACTTTGTTAGTACATATTTTGCACCACAAGAACAAAATTTTAAAAAATTATAGACTTGGTGTTATTGTAACAAAAATCATAATTTTAATCTGTAAATATGTTGTTAATGCTGCATCAATTACATACTTATAGTAATTACTTTGTGGTCGGGGTGACAAGACTTGAACTTGCGACCTCACGGCCCCCAGCGTCGCCTTAGGCGACCGCTACCAACTAATGGTTAATAGACGTAAGCCATTCTCGGCCTTTGCCAGATTTTAAAAATCTTTCTCGTTTCATTGCTTCTGATCTAGTGGCATATTCTTCTGAATAATCTAACACTAACGGTCTAATATTTTTAGTAGACTTAGATAACCCAGAATTATGTTCATTTAATCTTTTATTCAAATTATTAGTTTGGCCAATATAACGATAGTTATTCTTTAAACTTTTAAGTACATATACTGTGTACATATTTATAATTATTACTTTATGGTCGGGGTGACAAGACTTGAACTTGCGACCTCACGGCCCCCAGCCGTACGCGCTACCAACTGCGCCACACCCCGATGACTATAGTTTACTACACTTTTAAAATTTTTAAGGCCGTTCGGTCCTCACGGTCACCTTTGGCGACCCCGTCGCAACATCTTTCAAAACTAGTTTTGAAGAGTTGGCTCCCTTGCGAAATGCTACAAGCATTTCTCACCCCAGCCGTACTATCACCGGTGGTGTTAAGGGAAAAGAGCAGCCCGATGGGCAAATTTATTTTGCCACCGGCGCGATGAGAAAAACCGTAAGTTTGTCTTATTGTAGCTGCGCCCGCCTGCATGAATTCATTCGGACAGGCCACACCCCGATTTTAAAAATCAAAAAGCCCCATCGTCCGTTTGGATTCCTGGTGGAAAACCAAGTGGGTGCTTTCATACTCTGCCCACAGGCACAGAGAATATTAAGCTCCCAAAGCTGATAACGTTCAGAAATCAATGCTTGGCGATGGGACACCTATATTATACTATATTTTATAAACCGGGGCCTGGTTTAATACTTAGTAAAAAATCCCCTATATGGCTATATACTGTTTGAATAATTGGCCCCAAAAATGGCATACCA
>JAUPVN010000105.1 GCA_030917025.1 Patescibacteria group bacterium
ATTGTCCCCTCCAAAAAGAGAACCAAAAATTAGTAAAAATATAAGAGGAAAAGCAATAGTAAAGAATATTGCCAATTTATCTCTAAAAAAGCGTTTTGTATTTATACGGGCAAAAGTTAAAATTGTGTAGATTGTATTCTTCATACTAATCCCTAAGTTCCTTACCAGTTAAGTCTATAAATACATCTTCTAAACTAGCTTGAGAAACCTGTTTTTTCTTTTTAAAACCTCTTTTTATTAGTGCATCTATCAGATTATTAGGAGTGTCTATTGTAACTATCTGGCCTTTATCCATTATGGCAACTCTATCGCATAACTTTTCGGCTTCTTCCATATAGTGAGTAGTTAATACTACTGTAATACCTTGTTTTTGGATAGACTTAACAAGACTCCATATATTACGTCTTGCCTGAGGGTCTAAACCTGTTGTAGGTTCATCCATAAATAAAACCTGCGGTTGGTGAACTAGGGCTGCGGCAATACTTAAGCGTTGCAACTGACCGCCTGATAGCCTTTCTGTATAAGTATCTGCTTTATCAGTTAGTGCTACTTTTGCTAATAGACCCAACGAATCAATTTTTTTGCCATAAGCTGCAGCAAAAAG
Organism: Patescibacteria group bacterium; assembly: GCA_030917025.1. GTDB lineage: Bacteria > Patescibacteriota > Saccharimonadia > Saccharimonadales > CAIOMD01 > JAUPVN01. Next base: position 605 of record JAUPVN010000105.1, read on the forward strand.
TTCTAACACTTCTTGGGCGGTTGTTTTGTCTTGAAAAGCCGGTGCCTGAGGCTGTACGCCAATTACTCCGCGGACCTTATTAGTCTGTTTTTTTACGTCATAACCGGCTACTATGGCCATCCCCGAATCTATTTGTCTTATCCCTTCAATCATTTCTAAAGTTGTTGTTTTACCGGCCCCATTTGGCCCTAATATACCAAAAACCTCGCCCTTAATAATTTTAAAAGACACACCATTAACTGCTTTGACCTTACCATAGTTCTTAACAAGCTTATTAACCTGAACAATATTTTCAACCATATTCATATAATGTAATTATAACTTAACTTGTTTTATGATGATACACAAAAAAGTCACCCTTATTTCTAAGGGTGACTTTAATAATAAATGCTAACTTACTATTATTTTGCCTCGCGCTTAACTGTCAAAAAGCCATTACGTGGGTTTTCATTAACAACCATACCCTCTGGTACGGCATCAATAGTTTCTGGGCGCTCGTCTTTACTAAAGTAGTAAATTCTTTGCACCTTTCCACCACGAAGTGTGACTTCTTTTGAGTTTAAATAATATGTTACGCCCTTTGAGTTTGTGTGCGTATATGCCATAACTCTCCTCCTTACTCTGTTAGTAGTACCTCTACCATACTAGCACTACACTACCCTTGTCAACACTAATTTTAATTTTTATTTATCTACTTGCCAAAAAGCTAATGGTCATTTACACTAGTAGTTACATTAGTATTAATAAAAGAGGTAAAGGGGTATATGGAAAATAATATTAACCGTGTAAACCGCCCAATACAACCTGGTGGGCAGGTTTCATCGCCACAACCAGTACAGGGTGGCCAACAACCAACAAAGAAAATCAAAAAGATAAGTACGGGGCTTATTGTTAAAATAGTCTCCGTAGCTGTTGTTACAATAGCTGTCTTGGCTCTTATATTTGTTTTTGTATATAGCAATACGCAAGGCATTTCATCTGATATCCAAAAAGATAAATACCAAGCAGTATTCTTAAATAGTGCCGATGGCCAAGTATATTTTGGTAAATTCAGTGTATTAAACAACGACTATTACAAACTAGAAGACATTTTTTACGTTAGAGTAGAGCAAGTTCAGCCTAATCCTAACGAAAAGGCTACTCAAAATATTTCTTTAGCAAAGTTAGGTAGCGAGATTCATGGTCCACAAGATGTAATGTACATAAGAAAAGATCATGTTATGTTCTGGGAAAACCTAAAGGATGATGGCCAAGTTGTTAAAGCCATTACAGAATATAAAGCTAACGGCAACAAAACGCCAGCTCAAACAGAAAGTAACACTACAAACCCACCAGCCAACCAATAATAAATACCAAAAGCTGACTTTTAAAACCCCCATATGGGGGTTTTAAATTTGTTAATAAACTATAAAATTATTACATTTGCACAAAAATATTAAAATTTACAAGAATTAGCAACAAACTATATATATTTACTGGACTTTACGTTTAATAATAATACCTACAACTAATCTAATAACCAGCAAAAGTAACCATGCGGCGGCAATAACAACAGATATGCCAGCAGCATCGGGCGACCAACGAGGACTCGCAAAATCATAAGTATAAAGCTCTTTAGGGGGCAATTTAATATAGCTACCCCCACCACCGTTAGCTACATAATAATCTTTTACACATTGATTACGTACAGATAAAGAAATCTCAGGTTTATTACACTCTGCTTGAGCTCTTTGGTACAAATCACTAGACACATTGCTAATATTAGCAATCCTGGCTTGTTCTGTGGCTACAAGCTGGTTATACCTATAAATTAGCTGTATTGGGGGCTCAGAGCTTCCTGGTGCACGTAAGCGGGTGTTCATGTGCCCGTAAACAAACAATCTTAAATCATTAAGAGCTTTTTCTACATCACCGCCTTGTTCATCGGCCGTAATTACGGCTTGCTTGAACTGTAACATTTTTAAATTATTTACCCGCAATTGCCAAATGGCCAAAGAACTAAAAAAAATCAACATAATTATAGGTATAATTAATGTAATATGGCGGTATTTTACCCAGTAATGATGAAGATGTCCTATATCCATAAGCATATTATACTATCTAAGAGCATTAAATCGTTGTTTTGTCATAACAATACTCATGATTGCGGCTATAATGAAAGCCGTTTGCAAAGCAAATTTACCACTATAATACGTACTTAACAAATAAATCACAGACCACAAAATTACATTGAATATGGCAATAATATATTCTATGTACATAAAATACACAATTCGATACCCCACCGCACTATCGGCGTCGTCAAAACGACCTTTCATAAATGGAATACGGTACATTGCGGCAAGTGGTTCTCTAAAAAAATTAATTACAAAAACACCCAAAGCAGAAGTTACCATAGTTTGTGTCAATAGTATAAACGAATTAATATATGCACCAGTATTAAATAACTGTCTTGATTTATTATTATCTACAAATTTACCAATTATAAGAGCAGATAGCATTGCAAGAACGGTGCCCATTGCAGTTAAAAAACCCATTATTTGATATGTATTACTAACAATTACAAATGCACCTAAAAACAGTGGCCAAATTGTAAGTACTGTAATTTCTTGGATTTGATAAGCACCACTTGCAAGAATATTTCGCCTATAGCGCCTAAATGGGAAACCTTTAATGATTACATGCTTACGCTGTTTTAGGGGTTCGGCAGTAGCAAGCAAAGGAATTAAAGAACCAAGCAATATAACTATTGCCAACGCAAAAGTATATCTAGGATCAATAAAACCAGCCACCAGCCCGCCAACAATTGGCCCTACTATACCACCAAAGCGTTCAAAAATTTGCATATAACCAATTTCTTTACCGCCATGGCTTCTGTGTTTAACTTTAGAAAAATCAATATCAAAGGCCATTCTATAAAGACCATAAGATATAGAGCCAAATACTGCTAATAACCATAACGGCCAATGCATAGATTCTATGCTAATAACAAGTGTTAAATAAACAATCTGAGCAACAATAGAAAAAACCATAGCATGTTTAGGGCCCAAATATCCAATTAATCTTGTCATTGGGTAAAGCATTATTGGCCTAACCAAAAACCATATAAAATAAAATATTGCAATATTGCTAATATCAAAACCCATTTTAAATAAATAGATAGGAACAAAAATCCCAATAAGATTTAGCGACAAAGAACGTAAAAACTGTGTTACATACAGTTCACTTAAATCATCAAAAGATACAGTACGCCAATAATGACGTCTACGCATTAATTTATCTATAATTTTTTGTATCATTTTGTTTTAATAACCTACTTTAAATTCTCACATTTTAATGTCTAAGAGCGGGGAATCTTTGGAACAATACCCCCAAACTAGCAATTGCACAAAATATAAATAATATTTGTAAAACCAAAATATCATCTGTAATCAATCTTGCTAATATGTAGGCAATTGTCCAAAAAACAAATAAACCTATCATCCTAACAATATCAAAAACAACAATATAAACTATCCTATACCCAGGTACACTATCTGAAGCATCATAATAACCTTTAATGTAGGGCATCCTATAGCTTGCAGTCATAGGCTCATTAATAACTCCAATTGTAAGAGCTTGCAAAGGGGCGGTAACAAAAGGCCTAATACAATGGACTATCGCATTACTAATTGCTCCAAATTTTAATAATAAACCACCCTTTTTATCATCTATAAGATTGCCAATTAAATAAAATGCCATCAAAGCAGAAACCGTACTCAAAGAAACTAATAATCCTACTGATGCATAGGTGTTAGTAGAAAATACCGCAAGTGCCACAAATAAAGGCCAAACCATTACACTTACTACATTTTCTACACCAAAAAAGAAACCAGATAAATAATCTCGTTTGTGCCGGCGCCAAGGAAAACCCTTTAGGGTTATGTGTTGTTTAGCTTTTATTGGTTCGGCAGACATAAATATTGGTATTAAAGAACCCGCCATGATTAATAAGGCTATGATAATTGTTGCCTTAGGGTTTATAAAACTAGCAACCAACCCACCAACCAATGGCCCCAAAGAAGACCCAATGCGTTCACAAATTGTAATAAAACTTAATTCTTTGCCGCCATGCTCTGTATGCTTAACCTTAGAAAAATCTACTTCTAGAGCTAACCCATACATTGCATAGGCAAAAGAACTTACTGCCCCCAATAGCAATATAGAAACGTTTGTTTGTTCTATTGAAACTAATATTAATAAATATACAATTTGAGCAAACGTACCTATTGCCATGGTATGCTTTGGCCCAATACGAGCAATGCTTTTTGCGGCAAAGAAAGAAAATAGGGGTCTAAAAACTGTAAAAATTATTTGCATCAAAAAAATAGAAGCCAACGAATACCCTAAACTATACAAATATATTGGAACAAATATCCCAACCACACTCATTGCTAAAGATCGCAAAAATTCACTTGCATATAGCTCACTAAGCTCATTAAAACCAACATTACGCCAAAAATGACGTTTTTTAAGCAATCTATTTATTAATTTTTGTATCATTGTTTGGTTTTATTGTGTACTATTTTATTATAACAGAA
>JAUPVN010000106.1 GCA_030917025.1 Patescibacteria group bacterium
GGCAAATTAAAATATAGACGTAACTAACGCCACGTAGAGAGCTTACGTAAATTTTTTGTATCTGTAGCACAAGAAGTGAGGGTAGTTATATTAAAATTAGCAGACAGATGTCATAACTTAGAAACTTTACAGTATTTACAAGAACCCAAACAGCAGCGCATAGCACTAGAAAGCATTATGATATACGCACCTCTAGCCTCTAGATTAAGCATGGGTAAGGTTGTTTCAATTATCAATGACTTAGCTTTTCCTTATGCATACCCAGAAGAATATAATAAAACAAAAAATTTAATGATTGCACGTCTTAAAAAAGCTGATGGTACAATTAAAAAAATGTACCGAGGTATAATAGTTGAATTATCAGAGCAGCTAGAATACACGCCAACAATAGACAAACGCGTAAAAGGAACCTATAGCTATATAAAAAATTAGAACGTAAAAGATGGAACATAGAAGAAATTTTTGACATTGTAGCATTAAGGGTAATTACAAAATCCGTGGCCGACTGCTACCGTGCAATGGGAGCTATACATAACCATTGGCGGCCCGTTCCTGGTAGAATAAAAGACTACATAGCTGTTCCAAAACCAAACGGATATCAAAGCCTACACACGGCCGTGTTTACCGGAGACGGGCCTATTGTAGAAATACAATTTAGAACTCTAGAAATGCACGAATTTAATGAATACGGTGTTGCTAGTCATCACTATTACAAATCTGGGCCCAATGCCAAAAAAGACCCTCAAGAAAGCTTTGCCTGGATAGAGCAATTGCGTGAGTTCCAAAACGCAGATGTATCACCACATATATATTTAAAAAGGCTAAAGACAGACTTCTTTCAAGATCGTATTTTTGTGTTTACCCCAAAGGGTGATGTTATAGATTTACCGGTTGGGGCTACAATATTAGACTTTGCGTATGCGGTGCATACAGAAATAGGCTCTCATGCGGCTGGGGGTAAAATTAACGGTAAATTTGTTGCATTAAAATCAGTTTTACATAGCGAAGACATTGTAGAGATTACTACAAATAGTAAATCCCGCCCTAGCGATAAGTGGTTAGAATTATGCGTTACTTCAACCGCTCAAGGTAGAATCCGCAAATTTTTAAAACATAAAAAATTTTAAAATTAAGTATCGGAAGGCAGTGGAAAATTACTAGAAAATTCTTTTACTTGAATGCGTATTTTATCTAGCTTTTTGTCATCATCATGATTTTTTAATGATTCGCTAATCCAGGTAGCTAATTTTTCCATATGCTCTGTCTTAAAACCTCTGGTAGTTACGGCTGGAGTACCCAATCTAATACCACTTGGTCTAAATGGTGGCAATTTATCATCAGGAATAACATTTTTATTTGTTGTTAAACCGGCTTTATCTAGAGCCTTTTCTGCCACGCTACCATCTATATCTAAAGATTCTTTAACGTCTATAAGCATTAAATGGTTATCTGTTCCATTTGTAATTAACTTAAAGCCGTTTTTCATTAAAATATTTGCTAATGCATTAGCATTTGAAACAACCTGCTTAGCATATTCTTTAAACGCTGGCTGAGAAGCTTCGTCAAAAGCTACTGCTTTTGCAAGAATATTGTTCATATGTGGCCCGCCCTGCATACCCGGAAAAATAGATCTATCTACTAATGTAGGAATATTTTCTATAGTTTTTTCTGGTGCTTTTAACGGGTTACCAACATGCCCCTTTGTAAGTATCATTCCGCCCCTTGGGCCCCTTAAGGTCTTATGTGTGGTGGTTGTGATTACATGAAAACCATAATCAAACGGATTTTTAGCAACGCCACCAGCAATTAAACCAGCTATATGAGCCATATCTGCCATTAATAAGGCCCCTACCTCATTACCAATTGCCGCAAATTTAGCGTAGTCTAACTCTCTTGGGTAACAGCTAAAGCCAGCTAAAATAATTTTTGGTTTGTGCTTAAGAGCTAATTCTCGCAAACCATCGTAATCTATCTCGCCAGTTTCTACGTTCTTCATTTTATATCTAATAAAATTATATAAATGAGCACTTCTTGTAACCGGAGAACCGTGCGTTAAATGGCCGCCATGAGACAAATCCATGGCTATAACAGTGTCGCCTGGTTCTAACCAAGCACTATAAACCGCCTCATTAGCAGGGGCACCACTGTGGGGCTGCACGTTTGCGTGATCGGCCCTAAACAGCAATTTGGCTTTTTCTATGGCAAAAGATTCTACCTTATCAGTATTTTGCTGACCACCATAATATCTGCGATTAGGGTATCCCTCTGAGTATTTATTTGTGAATACGCTACCAAGTGCATTTAAAACATCTTTACTAACATAATTTTCTGACGGTATAAGTTCTAGACCCTCGTGTTGACGTTTTTGCTCTGCATCTAAAAGCTCTTGAAGATATGAATTATTTAACATATTTATATTATACAATATATAAAATACATTTTACATAGATTACCTTATTTGATATAAATAATGTTATATGAGTACAAATAACGCTAAAATAGGTCAATTAATTACTAAAATACGCCAAGAAAGAGGCTTAACTCAAGCAGAATTTGCCAGGCGTCTTGGTACAAGCCAATCGGCTATAAATAGAATAGAACAGGGCAAACAAAATTTAAGCCTAGAAACAATATCCAGAATTAGTACAGCTTTAGGCCGCGATATTGTAACGCTTAACCCAAAATCTTTGAGTTTTGAAATTAACGGTGGTAAAGAAATTAGTGGTGAAATAACCATGAAATCATCTAAAAATGCCACTGTAGCAATACTGGCGGGGTCACTTTTAAATAAAGGAATTACATATATAGAAAAAGCGCCCCGTATAGAAGAAGTTTTTAGGCTTTTAGAGGTGTTAGAAAGTATTGGGGTACAGGTACGTTGGGTAAATGGTGTAGACTTAGAGCTAAAACCGCCCGCTAAACTAAAATTAGAAGACATTAACGTAGAAGCAGCTAAAAAGACACGTAGCATAATAATGTTTATTGGCTCTATTATGCATTATGAAAAAAAGTTTCAGTTGCCTTATGCGGGTGGCTGCCATTTGGGCAAACGTACAATTGCTGCCCACGAATACGTTTTAGAGAAATTTGGTGTAAAAATAGAAACTACAGATGGTAAATACACGTTAACTGTTAATAAAAAACAGCCCGGCCGCGTAACAATGTACGAAATGAGCGATACTGCAACAGAAAATGCCCTACTTGCCGCCGCCTTAACAGAAGGTAAAACCGTTATATCATTTGCAGCCTGTAATTACATGGTTCAAGACTTATGCTTCTTCCTACAAAAGCTGGGCGTAAAAATAGATGGTATCGGCACCACAACATTAACCATACATGGCGCAAATGCTATCAATAAACGTGTTAAATATCATTCCGGAGAAGACCCTCTAGAAGCAATGCTATTTATTACAGCAGCAGCCGTTACAAATTCTAAAATAACCGTAAAACGCGCAGCTATAGACTTTTTAGAATTAGAGCTTTTAAAACTAGAGAAAATGGGTTTAAGATTTGATTACAGTGAAGTTTACCCATCCTATAATGGCAAAACCCGTTTAGTTGACATAACCACGCACCATCATGATGGTTTAACTGCTCTTGGAGATAAAATCCACCCATTGCCTTACCCGGGTATAAACATAGATAATTTACCATTCTTTGTGCCCATTGCGGCTTTAGCAGATGGAGAAACTCTTATTCATGACTGGGTCTTTGAAGATAGGGCATTATATTTTACAGAGCTTAATAAATTAGGCGCAAAAGTTAGATTGCTAGACCCACACAGAGTAATTGTAGATGGTCCTACCAAGTTTAAGGCCACAGAAGTTATATGCCCACCCGCACTACGGCCAGCAACTATAATTTTAGTGGCTATGTTAGCTGCCCCAGGACGTTCAGTTCTGCGCAACGTTTATTCTATTAACCGCGGGTATGAATCTTTAGCTATGCGCTTAAGAGAACTTGGTGCAGATATAAATACACTTCACGAGCTATAGATTATAAAGATTTTTGTGATATAATTACTCTGTTATATTGTATTTTGCGCGGGATTCGTATAACGGCTA
>JAUPVN010000107.1 GCA_030917025.1 Patescibacteria group bacterium
AAGTTAGTGGTGATAGTATGCCAGCCATCATTGGGCGTGCATCAGATAACGTATTAACAATAGTATTAAATACAATGAGAAAGGTGTTGGGGTTGTAAAATGGCAGATAGTACAGCCCTAATTATTGCCAAAAATATTTCTCAAACCTTTCTAGTTGGTAAAGAACAAGTTAGGGCAGTAAAAGAAGCATCATTTGAGATACAACCTAATACATTTAACATTGTATACGGGCCATCTGGTAGCGGCAAAACAACCTTGCTAAATACATTAGTTGGTTTGCAAAAACCAACTTCTGGCCAAGTAATATTACAAGATAAAGATGTATATAAATTAAATTCTGATGAACTTGCAGCACTAAGAGCAAATAAAATTGGAATTGTACTACAAACCAACTATTGGGTTAATAGCCTAAATGTTTTAGATAATATATCACTCCCATTGCTATTTTTAGGCTATAACAGAAAAGCTGCTAACAATATTGCAAAAATATCTTTAGAACGTGCCAAAATGACGGCCTATGCTAAAAAATATCCCACTTATCTTTCTGGCGGAGAACAACAGCGCGTAGCAATTGCTAGGGCACTAGCTAACGACCCCTTGTTTATAGTTACAGATGAACCAACTGGTAATCTAGACACAGCAAACGGAGACGCGGTAATGGAGCTTTTGCAAAATATTAAAGATGAATACAGAAGAACGGTAATACTTGTAACCCATAATATGGAATACTTACCTTTAGCAGATAAAATACTACACATCCAAGACGGAATAGTAGAAGAGCTGGCTTCAGACAATATACAAGAAAAAACAGATAAACTTATAGAAGATATACGTAAAAGAACTACATATTTTAAAAATCTTAATCTTGGTAGCAAAGCTATTAGCAGGAGCGTATAAATATGGCAAATAAACCACATTACAAATCTATACCAATTAGCGCAACCTTTTATTTAGCTTGGAAAAACATTACACACAAAAGGCTGCGCAGTATATTAACTATTTTAGGCGTAGCAATAGGCATAGGAGCAGTATACTTTTTGCTATCTTTTGGTTTTGGTTTAAGAAATTTAGTAACAGAACAAGTTGTTGGTAGCCAATCTATAAAAGCAATAGATGTAAGCACAGTTAACTCAAAAATAATCCAACTAAACCAAGAAAATTATCAAAAAATGCAAAATTTTAATAAAGTAGCCAAATATGGAGCTTTGTTATCTGTTCCGGGTAGTATTAAAATAAATCAATCGGGAGCAACTAGTGTTGTAGTGTACGCGGTAGACAAAGGATATGTTGAGCTTTCTAACCACAGTATCGTTGCTGGTTCTTACAGCAAACCAAACGAGGTTGACACAGCCTATATAAACACGGCTACAACAAAAGCGGCCGGTATAAAAGATCCAAAAAGTATAATTGGACAAAAAATGCAGCTAATTATACCACTCCAGAATGCTAATCAACCCTACTTAGAAAAAGACTTTACAATTGTTGGGGTTATAGAATCGGGCTCTGGTAGCGAAGTATATACGTCTTATGACATATTTTCTGGCTTAGAGGTAAATACATACAGCCAAATTAAACTTGTTGCTCAAGAAAGATCAGATGTTGGCAATTTACGTAAACAGGTAGAATCTATGGGCTTTCAAACAGTATCTGCCATAGATACAGTAGACCAAATAGATAAAGTTTTTCAGATATTTAATATTGTTTTGGGGGCATTTGGCGCCATTGGTATGGTAATTGCCATTTTAGGAATGTTTAATACTTTAACTATTTCATTAATAGAACGAACAAAAGAAATTGGGCTAATGATGGCCCTGGGTGGCAGAAAACGAGATATGTCGCGCTTATTTATTTTTGAAGCCCTGCTCTTATCAATTAGTGGCGCCATTATTGGTATTATATTTGCAAGAACGGCAGAACTAATAACAAACGGCGTACTAAATAGCTATGCCCATTCTAGAGGCGTAAACGAATCTTTTAACTTATTTGCTAACCCGTGGTGGCTGCAAATTGCAATGGTTATATTTATGATACTTATAGGTTTAGTAGTAGTAATACTGCCCGCATTAAGAGCAGAAAAAACCAATCCAATAGATGCTCTACGCCAAGAATAAAAAACGATGAATAAAATACTATTTATACATCGTTCTGTGGGCGAAAATCTTATCAATGATGGCAAGATTTATCAAAATTTTATAAGTAACTCAAATATAGATTTTAACGATTACAACGTAAACACAAAAATATTACGTAATAAATACGATAGTAAAAAACTACTGCTAGATTTTCCAAACAATAATACTACACCAAAAGACTACTCTGAACTTTTTAATAATACAAATTATCAAAATACAATAGATTATATACTAAGCTTTAATACAGTAATTATTAAATCTTGTTACCCTAACTCAAATATAAAAACTAACCAAGAGCTTATAAAAATTAAAGATTATTACACTAAAATTACTAGTTATTATAGTAATCTACCAAATAAACTCATAATCGTTACTTCTCCACCTTTAGTGCCCTTTAAAACAAACTCTCAAAACGCCAAAAGAGCAAAAGAATTATCAAACTGGTTAACAAATAGTAACTTTGGCGGTAATATTAGTACTTTCAACTTATTTAACTTATTAGCCGAAAAGGATGGTAAAAACACTAACATGCTTAAAAAACAATATCGTCGCTTACTACCATTTGATTCTCACCCCAACAAAATAGCTAATCAAAAAATTTCTCCTATGTTTATAGATTGTATGTTAAATGATACTATTTATAGTATATGAAAACTATTACATTACCCGGATTGATAGACCCTCATGTGCATTTGCGTGACCCAGGGCAAACTCATAAAGAAGATTTTTACACAGGCACCGCAGCTGCATTAGCTGGTGGTTTTACTACTATGATAGACATGCCAAACAATTTAGTGCCTATTACTACAAAAAAGTTATTAGACCAAAAAATTGCAAATGCTAAACAAAAAACCGTGTGCGATTTAGGCTTTCATTTTGGTACTTTAGGCGATAATTTTGACCAGTTTGAGATGGTTAAAGATATTGTAATGGGCCTTAAAGTGTATATGAACATAACAACTGGAGGCTATAAAATAGATAGCGCAAAGCTGATAGATATTTATAAAGCTTGGCCCACCAATAAGCCAATTATGTTACATGCAGAAGATGATGTATCAGATATTGTGCTAAAAACTTTAAAAACCATACCCAAACAAACCCATATGTGCCATGTTTCTAACCAAAAAGAGCTAGAATTTGTATTAAAAGCAAAAGAAGCGGGGTTGCCAATTACTTGTGGTGTTACGCCACATCATTTATTTTTAACAGATAAAGATGCCGATAAACTTGGGCCCTTTGGCCATATGAAACCATACTTAAAACCAAAAAAAGATCAACAATTTTTATGGGACCATTTAGACGGCGTAGATATAATAGAATCAGACCACGCGCCCCATACAAAACAAGAAAAACTTAGTAGCCAGCCCCCTTTTGGCGTACCGGGGCTAGAAACCACTTTGCCATTAATGCTAACAGCACAAGCAGAAGGCAAATTAACAATGGATAAACTAATTTCTTTGCTACATACAAATTCTGCTAAATTATTTAACATAAATCAGCCAAAAAACACATCAGTTTTAGTAGAATTATCAGAAACAACAATTAGCAATAAAAATATCCATTCTAAATGCGGCTGGACGCCTTTTGACGGTATGGCTGTAGCAGGTTTTGTAAAAGAAGTTACAGTAAATAATAAGGTTGTTTACAACAACGGTAAAATACTAGCTAAAGCTGGTTCTGCCAAAATTATAAAATAGCCTTTACTTGGTTTGCTAAATTATCGTTCCACATTGCTGCAGTTGCAGATTGCACCAAATCTGCACCTTTTTGGCGATATTCTATAAAATCATCTGTATTCATTACTCCACCAACACCAATAACCTGTAGGTTTAAATTATTTTCTTGGCGTATTTTATTAATACGTTCTACCATATCTAAACCGGCCCATTTAATGCCCTTGCCGCAAACACCCGCTTTTAACCTATTTGGCCCAGGCAATAGCTGATTACCATATTTATCTACAATTGGTGCAGCAATTGTATTAATAACAGATACCGCAGATAAATAGGGCGAAGCTTCAATAATTGTTGCTTTTAAAGTATCTTGCTGTAGTTTAGAAAAATAGCCAAGCTTGGCAATAAGCGGTACGTTGCCAATGGCTTGTTTTGTTTTTTTGCAAATTGCAATAACCGAGGCTTTTGTGTAGCAAAGCACACCCTCGCTTGCAACGTTTGGGCAAGACAAATTAATTTCTATTACTTTTGCCCCGTTATCAACAGCTAATTTTGCAGTACTTGCAAAATCATCAAAATAATCTTGTTCTGTAAAGCCTTTTAGTATAGTACCTACAACGCTCATTATTAATAATTGCCCCTTACCTTGGTGGCTAAGTGCTTTTTTTAAATCTTCTACCCAAAAACTAGGGCCCTTAGACGGTACTCCAAAAGAATTTGTAACAGTAACTTCTGCTAACGATTTGTTTGTTGTAGAATGGCCAACTATAGGCTTACTTGCTTTTTCTAAAGTTAAATTACCCTTTACATCTAAGTAAACTACATTTGGGTATTCGTTACAGGGAAAGGTTGTGCTACGTTGAGTTTTATAGCAAACTACATCAAAACCCATATCAAATGCGTGTTTTACATGGTTAGAGTTTAATAATATACCAGCCGCAACGCCAAAAGGTGAATTAACTTTACGGCCAACAAAAGAATATTTGGGATTTTTGTCATTTTTTACAATATTTATGTTATTTATATTAAAAGGGCCTTTGCTAAAATTTTCTTCATAGGTTATTGCGGGATCATAAAATACTGGTTTTAAGCTCATATTTGCCTTTATTAAGTTTATACCTATATACTATACTACTAGACATGAACTTTCTTACAAAGTTAGATAAAGTTATAACAAACAATGATTCTCTTTTGTGTGTAGGTCTAGACCCAGATATCAATAAAATTCCCCCTCATATTGCATCACAAAAAGATGCTTTTTTTATATTTAATAAAGCAATTATAGATACTACTAGTAATTTAGTATGTGCATATAAGCCAAATTCTGCCATGTACGAGGCTGCTGGTGAAGATGGCATCACGCAACTTAAAAAAACTTGTGATTATATTAATGAAACTTACCCAAAAATACCAATAATACTAGACTTTAAAAGAGCAGATATTGGCAACACAAACAATTATTATGCTAGTTTTGCTTTTAACTATTTAAACGTAGATGCAATTACTATTAACCCCTACATGGGCAAAACCGCAAATAACGAGTTTTTAAGTTACAAAGATAAGGGCATCATTGTGCTTTGCCGAACATCCAACCCAGGAGCGGGTGAGTTTCAAGATTTAATTATAGATGGCAAGCCACTTTACCAACATGTTGCTAAAAATATTATAGATTCTTGGAACACTAACGATAATTGCCTACTTGTAATGGGAGCAACCTATGCAGATGAACTTGCTCAGGTAAGAAAAATTGTGGGCCCTAATATGGTATTTTTGGTTCCGGGAGTAGGTGCACAAGGTGGAGACGTAAAAAGCTTTGTTAAGGCTGGTATTGGTGCTAATAAAAGAGGTTTAATAATAAACTCTTCTAGAGATATCTTGTATAGTTCAAACGGTAAAGATTTTGCCGATGCTGCCAAAGCTAAGGCACAAGAAATACGCAATACAATTAATAATTACAGATAGGGGTAAAATGGACGCAAAAAAAGAACTAAAAAAGATTGGTTGCATTAGGTCGGGCCACTTTATTGGCGTAAGCACTAAACACTTAGCAGGATATGTAAATTATGATGTCCTCTTACCACACGTAGAACTTGTATCTAAACTAATAGAACAGCTTGTAGATAGCTTTAAAGACGACGCTATAGAAACTGTTGTAACTCCAGCCGTAAGTGCTATACCTTTTTCTCACTGGGGTGCGCATTATTTATCTAAAAATTCAAAAAAAGAAATATTTGGGGTTTGGGCAGATAAAGTAGTTGGGGCACCAACACGTGAGTTTATATTTGAAAGAGAAAGCTTTGTAGAAAAAGTTAAGGGTAAAAGGGTAATAATTTTAGATGACATAATTAACCAAATGGCTTCTGCTAAAGCTATGATTAAAACAGTAACAAATGCAGGTGGAATTATTGTTGGTTTTGGCTGTATATCTGCCAACAAAGGAGTGTCTGCAGAGGCTCTTGGAGTACCAAAACTATCAATGTTAACCACAACAGAATACAATACTTGGGCACCAGAAGAATGCGCCAAAACTGGTCTTTGCTCAAAAAATGTACCAATTGTAGAAGATATTGGCCACGGAGATGATTTTAAAAAAAGCCACCCAAATTATGCCGGTGGCTACGTTAGGCTAATATCTTAAATTACATTTGGTTCTGGCCATCAAACAAGGCCGAAACACTCATGCCATCATATACAGCAGTAATTGCAGAAGCCAAAAGTGGGGCTACAGATAAAACTTTAACTTTTTTATGATTTTTGTGATTTGCGGGCAAAGTATCTGTAACAATAATCTCATCAAAAGCTGATTTTTCTATTCGTTCTAAAGCTGGGTCACTAAAAATACCGTGGGTACTAACTCCAAATATTTTTTTTGCGCCACGCTCTTTTAACAAATCTGCAGCAGCACAAATTGTTCCTGCCGTATCTATCATGTCGTCTATAATTATGCAGTTTCGGCCTTCTATTTCTCCTATTAAATGCTTGGCCTCTGAGCTACCATCTCTTTTAGATGCAACTCTTTGTTTATGAATAACAGCCACAGGGCAATTTAACGAACTAGCATACCGTTCAGAAGATTTTACCCTACCAGCATCTGGCGATACTATAGTAATTTCGTCTTTCATTAAGTTTTCTTTAATATATTCTTTTAAAACAGGTGCTGCAATTAAATGATCAAACGGGCCATTAAAAAATCCTTGAGATTGCCCAGAGTGCAAATCTATACTCATTATTCTATTGGCACCGGCAACACTAAACATATCTATTACTAACCTTGTTGTAATGGCCTCTCTACCGCTGGCTTTTCTGTCTTGCCTAGCATAGGCCAAAAAGGGGCATACAGCAGTTATAGAATTAGCAGAAGCACGTTTAGCAGCATCTATCATTATTAGCTGTTCCATAATTGCACCATTTATATCTGGGCCAACATGGCTTTGCATAATAAATACATCACAACCACGCACAGACTCTGTTAATTTACACTTAATTTCCCCGTTAGCAAAAGCACCTAGCTCTACCGGAGTTAGTTTAATACCAATTTTTTTTGCAGTAGCTTTTGCTAGTTCTGTATGAGAATTTCCTGTTAAAAGCTGAATATTATCACGAGATTTTTGTGCCATTACTTATTAGTGTACACCCCCTGTTTATAAATTTCTAACAAAAATAATAATTACATTATTTACGCTTCATAATAATATTTTTACATAGTGTTATACTTAAAAACATGAAGTACCGTGGACTAATTTTTGATATTGATGAAACAATTATACCAAACGGTGCTTTAAGCATACAATCTAAGCCAATAATAGACACTTTTGCAAGTTTGCCAAAAGACGTAATCGCTATAGCCGCTACTGGCAGAATGAAACCTTATGCTTTTCCTATAATTAGCTCCTTAAGCCTTATGCATGACAGCGTAATAGCAAATGGTGCTCAAATAATAGACTCAATATCCGGCCAAACTATATATAACCAGCCACTTTCTTTGGACCAAGTGCAAAATATTTTAAAAATTTGCAAACCATATAATTATAAACTAGTTATATCCCAAAGCCCCAAAACAAAACATTTAAAATCATATAAAACAGAATCTACTACTGCAGTAGTTATACGTAATGCAATAAATAAAGATACGCAATATTTTTTAAAAAAATTTAACAGTTTAAAAAATGTTCATGCATATTCAGGGCCTGCATGGGGTAATCCAGTTAATTGCGACATTAGCATTGGGCATATAAAAGCAAAAAAGCATGTAGCAATAGAGCTTCTATATAAAAAATATAATTTAAAGCCAGAAGAAGTTATTGGAGTTGGCGATGGCATTAATGATATTGAACTATTTAACTCCGTAGGCCATAAAATAGCCGTAGCCAATGCAAACCCTAAATTATTAGAAAAAGCAGATGAAGTAGTGCCCGCTCAACAAGAAAACGGCATTATCACTGTTATTAACAAATACTTTAAATAGCAGATTTTAAATACTTTAAGGCGGCAACAACAGCCTTATCGTCTGGTTGCATAAATTTATACTTAATAATTTGATCTTGCTTTATCCATTTATAATCATCGTGCTCGCTACTAAGCTTAATATCATCGCTTTTTAGTTTACAAATAAAAAACATACCAATAATTTGATGCGTTATACCATGTATAACTGGGCGCCATTCACCAGAAAACACAATATCACCAACTGTAATTTTTAAATTAGTTTCTTCTAAAACTTCTCTTTGCAGGGCATCTAAATAATATTCACCAGAATTGACCCTGCCGCCTGGCAAGCCGTATTTACCCGCTTGAGAGCCGTCTGCCCTTGGAGCTTCTCGCAACACCAAAACTTGATTTTTGCTATTAACAATAATAGCCTTAACCGCCACTTCTATAAAAATATTTTTCACTTATTTAATTATACGCTCATATAGTATTTTTGGTATTTACTATTTAAGACCAGAGCATTATTGTTAATAGTAGTGGACATACTTAATTTTATACCAGGATACAACACAAACATTTTCCTTGCCGGGCGAGAACCAGCTTTCATAATGTTACTATCATTTGTATTAACATACATTATTACCAGAGGATATACTCGTATAGCACGCCACACTGGTTGGGGCAGCGCATCTTTTGGTGGAGTACATACTCATCATATGGTTTTTGGTCTAGTTTTAGCATTTTCTGCTGGAGCACTACTATTTGCATTTACCCCACCCCAAGGGCCATTTTATTTGTTACTAGCCGCAGTATTTGGATGCGGAGCTGCATTAGTATTAGATGAATTTGCACTTATTTTTCATTTACAAGATGTGTATTGGGAACAAGAAGGCAGAAAATCTGTTGATGCCGTAGTTTTAGCTATTGTTATAGGTAGTATATTGTTACTTAGAATAACTCCATTTGGTACAACATACGATGAAGCAGCAACTGGAATTGCTATTGGTGTAGCTATTAACTTACCTATAGTAATTATAGCCGGTTTAAAAGGAAAAATATTCTTTGCACTTGTTGGAATATTTATACCACCAATATCTATAATTGCGGCAATACGCATTGCCGAGCCAGATTCTATTTGGGCACACAGGTTTTACAAAAATAACGGCAATAAAATTATTAAATCTAAAAAGCGCTATGATTCATACGAAAAAAAATGGCGATCTAAAAAAGAACAGGTTTGGGATTTAATTGGCGGCAAAACCGGACGCCCAAATATTAACAAATAAATAGCCTTGTTTAATTAAGCTTCTACTATTGGGGTAATTTTAGAATTAAATATTTTTGATATATTGGCAGTATAAGCACCAATATTATCTTTAAAATAATGCGGATACGCCTTTTGAATTTGCGCTACAACATAATAACCAATAGCCATCATGGCACCATAATCTGCATCATCTGGTAATGATATATGCAAACGGTTTTCTGGTTTGCCCCAAGTATTATTTATTGTACCAAAACTTATAAATAATTCGTCTGATGGCACAACCGTAGTAGCATGAGGCACGTATTCGTCTGTTTCTATGTCTCTGGCAATGTTACGGCCAAAAAGTTCTATAAATTTTACCTGCAACATACGTATAATGCCAGAATACTTAGCGGGCACTATAAGATAAAATTTATTATAATTTTTAAAATCTGGATAAACAATTTTTGCTGTATTAGATTCTAAGAATTGTTTAATTTTTGTAGGGTCTTCTCCACTTGCTGCTAATATCATCCCCATATATGTAGAAGTATTATATGTATACGGTTCACGGTTTTTAGGTAATATATATTCATCGTAAATATGATTATTATCTAACTCATTATGCGCGGGAGAATTTGGCGTATTAGTTATTAAAGTTACGTGCTTATTAAGCTCTTTTGCGCGGTGTGCAATTATTGGAGCATGTTTACCACCAGAAGCCGATATTAGCACAACGCCGTCTATTGCAGAGATGTTTTTTAATTTTTCTTCATAATTGCTTTCTGATGCAAAAACGGCGTCAGATTTTTCGAATATTATTTTGCCAGTTGCTTCTGCGTTACCAGACCCAACAACTAATGGGTGTTTATACATAGATAAATCTATTTTGGGCAAAGGATTATTTATAAAAAGCTCTAAAGCGCCTAAAACTGCAATATCTAAATTTGGCATACTATTTAGATCAAACGTATTTAAAATTGATATATTATTTTGCAAAATATTATTTAGCCTTTCGTATTTTATTAATTATCATGTAAACTATTTTTTAAAATTAGTCGGACAAATATTTAATATATCGGTTTGCCAACTTGACCCTGCCCCCTCAACTAATTCATCTGCCGCCGCGGGGCCCCAAGAACCGTTGTCGTAAAAAGTAAGAGCGCTTCTATTGTTTGCCCAAGCTTCTATAATTGGGCTTGTTATGCGCCAACTAGCCAACACTTCTTGGCTAGTAACAAACAGTGTTTTATCACCTCTTAGCGTATCTGCCAGTACACGCTCATAAGCAGTATATTGAACATCCGATAATTTTTGTTGATAACAAAAATCCATTTGTACATGCTGCAGCTCATCCTTAAAGCCGGGTTTTTTAATAGTAAGATCTAAAACAATGCCCTCGTTTGGTTGAATTCTTATTACAAGAATATTTTTATGTTTGGGCTTGTTGGGTTTCTGGTAAATAATTGTTATTTCATTAACTTTTTCTGCCAAAGCCTTACCCGTTCTTATAAATACAGGAACATCGCGCCATCTATCGTTATTTATAGATAATTTAATTGCCGCATAGGTTTCTGTTTGCGATTTAATATCGCCTACTTCTTTGCGATACGTATTATATTGGCCCCTAACCGTTTCTACACCCATGTTATCTGCATGTGGCGGTAATATAGAATTTAATATAATCTCTTTTTGTTGGTGTATGCTCTTGGCGTCCATATTTTTTGGCTCATCCATAGTGGTAAGCGCTACTAGCTGTAAAAGATGGCTCTGAATAAAATCTCGCATTGCACCCATCTGCTCATAAAATGTAACCCTATTTTCTATGCCAATAGATTCGGTAGCGGTTATCATAATGTGGCTTATATGCTTAGAGTTAAAGGTTTCTGTAAAGATTGGATTATTAAATCTAAAAGCCAAAATATTTTGAACGGTTTCTTTTGCTAAATAATGATCTATTCTATATATTTGTTCTTCTGTAAAAGATTTTTGTAAACGCACTATTAACTCTTTTGCAGATTGCAAATCATAGCCAAACGGCTTTTCTATAAGCAAACGGCTTTCGTGTGTACCGTGCTGACAACCTTTATTTAAGCCCTGTTCTCCTAGCTTATCTACAACAGGCGCAAACATGGCAGATGGAATAGCTAAATAAAAGACACGCAACAAACAAATACCGGTTTTATCTTCTATTGAATCTAGTTTGTCTTTTAATTTTATATAGTCTGCGTTATCTATAATATCCATACTAACTATAGAAAGAGATTCTTTAAACCACTGCATGGTACTTTCTTGACACTTGGTTTTACCATCAGACTCTACACTTATTTTAATTTTATTTAATATCTCTTCTACGGTTGCTCCAGATCTTGTAACCCCAACTATCTTAGTGTTTAATGGCAGCAAACCATTATTAGCAAGCATATATAAAGATGGCAACAAATACCTCTTTGCTAAATCACCCGTAATGCCAAAAATTGTTATAATTGCAGGCTGCAAATCTTTAGTAGGCTCAGACATCTATTTTTCTTCCTTATTAATAGCGTGCCCACCAAACTTATTACGCATTGCCGCAAGTAATTTAGTAGCAAAATTAGTTTCGCCCTTTTGGCTTTTTAACCTAACATCAAACGAGGCATCAATTGCGGGTGTTTTAACATTATAGTCTTTGGCAGTTTCTAACGCCCATCTTGCTTCGCCAGATTCTTTAACGTAACCGTCTATACCGTTTAGATTTGGATTTTCTTCTAAAGCCTTTACAAACAAATCATTTAATAAAGACTGGATTATGCTGCCATGTTGCCAAACTTTACCTGCTTTGGCTAAATCAATATTTTTAAATGGCCCATCTTTTAACAAATTATAACCTTCTGCATAAGACTCCATTAGCCCGTATTCTATAGCTTTATGAACCATTTTTACATAATGCCCGCTGCCGCTTTTACCAAAATATGCCCAACCATTAGGGGGTGCAAGCGCATCAAATATAGGCGATAATTTATTTACCACTTGCTCATCTCCACCAACCATCATTGCATAACCTTGCTTTGCGCCTAATATACCTCCGCTAGTACCAACATCAATAAATGTAATTCCTGACTTTTTACAATTTTCGGCTCGCTTTATAGTAAGCCGGTAATCTGAGTTGCCTCCATCTACTATTACAGAATTTTTTGGCACAACCGCCAAAAGCTCTTCTAGCTCTGCATCTACAAATTGTGACGGAATCATAAGCCACAATAAATATACATTGTTACTAATCAAATCTTGCCGGCCTTTACACAATATTACCCCGTTACTTTTGGCATTCTCCTGGGCATCAATGCTTGGGTCTAGCGCAAACACGCTGTGGCCAGATTCTACAAGGCGTTTAGACATATTGCCACCCATTTTTCCTAAACCAACAAAACCAACTTTCATATATCTCCTTTTATAGTTATATCTGTAAAAATTGTAAGTTTTTTTACATGTTTTAATATTCTTGCGGGTATCTCATTTACAGAACCTTTATTTATCATACTTTGTAAAGCTTTAGCTTTTGAATGCCCGCTTACAAATAAAACAACTTCATTAAGATTATTTATTAATTTAGGAGTAGAGGTAATTCGTTGATAATCTGGGCCAATATAATATCCGTAATAATCTTTGCTATCCATTAAAGGGTTATCTGGCAGCAAACCAGACGTATGGCCATCTGGGCCTAGGCCAAGTTGTCCAATAGAATAATAACCATGGCTAAGCAAGGTTTTAATGCTATAGTTATATTCCTTAACCGTATCTGTGGCATTATCTTTATTTTTTATTATGGGGTAAACCTGGCAATTACTCATATCAAAACCCAAATCCAATAAATGTTGCCAGTTAGAATCGCTGTGGCCCACAGGGCCAAAACGTTCATCTACCAAGCAAACATATAGTTTATTTTTATAGGGCCTTAGGTTTAACCTACTTCTTGCTAGTTTAGCTAAACCAACGTTAGAGCCTCCAGACACAAACCAAACAACTTGTTCGCCAATGCTTAAATGCTCTTTAATTGTATCTGCAATATAATCAGCAACAACATCATAATTATTTTGGGGGATTTCTATAACATTTGTATTTACCAATATTTATCTCCCTTTTATTTATTGTATATAGTTCTATTTTACCTCTTTTTAAAATAATTGCTTGCATATAAATCACGCATGTTATAAACATTGGTATAATTACTATATGCCATTTAACCATTACGCAAAAATTAAAAGAATATTAAATGAACAACCAAGTGGCTGGTACATAAAAATAATTAACAAACCAACCATTGCAAAAAACTTTAAAGGAGAAACCATCCAATTCCCATACTATTATCGTATATATAACAGCAAAAACGAGCCAATTAAATACTGCAAGTTCCAACAAATAGACCTTTTAGCCAAAATACTTGCCGTGCCCACCGAATCACTACCCATAGTAAACTAATGCATTATGAAAATATCTTTTTTAAAGTTAATATTTAATTATGGAAAGTAAAAAACCTATAACAGATATATTACACAGTATGCCGGCAGATTTAAATATAGCACTTAATTCTAACAAATCTGCCCTAGAGCGTTGGGAAAGCTTAACCCCACTTGCCCAGAACGAATGGATCTGTTGGGTAATAACGCCTAAAAAGCCAGAAACTAGGCAAAATCATATTAATCGAGTAGTTACTGAGCTTATAGCAGGCAAGCGCCGGCCTTGTTGTTGGCCGGGTTGCACACACCGCAAAAATTTCTAGCAATTAAACTAATGTAGCGGCAAAAATTTGCCAAGCAAGTAAAGATTTAGCAACTAGGCTAAGAATAATATATGTTTTTTCACCACGTAAATAATTAGCCCATTTACCCTTTGCTCTATATTGCAAATACTGCACTAAAGCAAAGCAGTTAAACATAACAAAAAGTGAAATAACTATGCCGTATACAAACCCTGGAGCAGTAGTGCCAGCTGGGCCACCCGGGCTAAGCAACTGTATTAAAATTATAACCCAAGGAATAATACCCGCAATACACCCAAATATAAAAGGTAGCCATTGGCCATCTCCGGGTTGTGCATATTTTTCTTGTAACCAACCAAATAAAATCATAGACAAATTAACACCAAAAATAGCAAGCAAAGCGGCGTAATCACTTATGCCATTTAGCTGAGCAATCAAAAATATCATTACAGATGAGCTAAATGAGTATTCTACCCACCTAAAAATATTTCTATTTTGTTTTAGGCCGTTGCCGTATCTTGGAAAAAATTTTTTAGAAGAAACCAAAAAATGAAAAAACGCCGACAACCCCAAAAAAAGTGCAATAGTATAGCTAACATTATTACTAAATAAAAGTATTGGGTTAGTAACTAGACCCAGGAGGCCCCGTCATATATGTTGCTGTTACTGGTAATGAAAAGTTGTTAGAAAGTGCCAATATAGCAAAAAATGATGCAAGGTGTAAAAACCCTGCTGATATGTTCCATTTTCTTAATGATTTAATTTGTACATCTGTTATTTTACTCATTTTTAAATATTATCATGTTTATGTTTAAAAGGCCATATTTTATATTTTTTATATTAAATCAATTATGTTAATATTGCATAATAATAGGGGATATTTTATGGATACAGGCGCATTAGTAGAAGGTACAAAATATAGGTTAAAACCTAGTTTATGGGCCAGTTTGGTTGTTTTAATAATATATATGGCAATTGTAATGGGTGTTCAAATTGGATCTGGCATAGAATATACCGAGATTACTAAAAATAGCAATAACCT
>JAUPVN010000108.1 GCA_030917025.1 Patescibacteria group bacterium
TGCCATTTATACTCCCTAATTTTATTAATTGTATATGTCTGTTTATTATTATCAATGAGCACTCAAACTATTGCAAGCACCTTAAATGATTATATAAACTATTACTTTTGAGCTTTACTTGAGCAGAAAATTTTATCAGTAAATAAAATAATTTCGTACTTGTATTTAAAAAATATATTTGCTACAATCTGTACTTAAGTGTGAAGAAAAAATTAGCTACAACCACGTTTAAATCTCAGCAACAGAATCGCTCTGAAGGGGGCGATTTTTTTAAATCTACTTATAGCATGCTTTATCTGGCTGATGGTAAAAACTTTAGCGGTAATATACCCAAAAATCAGGAAAACTCTTTAGACGGAGAAGTAGTATTTAATACTGGTATGAGTGGATATGTAGAATCTTTAACAGACCCGTCTTATTTAAATCAAATTCTTGTATTTACTTATCCGCTAATTGGTAACTACGGCGTTCAAGTAGATAAATTTGAATCAAACAAAATCCATGTAAGAGGTGTTGTTTTTAGCGAACTAGCCCTAAACTACAGCCACTGTTTAGCACAAAAATCTTTATACACTTGGCTTATAGAACAAAAAATACCCTTCATAACTAATGTAGATACTCGTGCACTTACTAAGCATTTAAGATCTAATGGATCTATTATTGGGGCTATTGGTCACAAGCCAAAAAGTAAAGTTATTAATCATAGTATTGTCTCTGTTAGCAAACCGGTTATTTACAACAAAACAAATAAAAAAATTGTTATTGTTGTAGACTGTGGAGCAAAAAATAATATCATAGAATTGCTAAAAAAGTTTCCCGTTTGTGTAAAAGTAGTGCCATATAATTATGATTTTACAAAAGAAAAATACGATGGCTTACTACTAACCAATGGGCCCGGAGATCCAATAAATTATGTAGAAACAATTAAAAATGTAGAGCGCGCTCTAAAAATAAATAAACCTATTTTTGGGATATGTTTGGGTAACCAAATACTTGCATTAGCTGCTGGCGCAAAAACCTACAAATTACCCTTTGGTCATAGGGGCCATAACCAACCTTGCATATACAACGAAACAAAGCGGGCTTACATAACAAGTCAAAACCATGGCTATGCAGTAGATCAAAAATCTTTACCCAAACAATGGTTTGCGTCATTTGTTAACGCCAATGATGGTTCAGTAGAGGGCATATCTCATAATTCAAAGCCATTTTCTGCAGTTCAATTTCACCCAGAGGCCTGCCCCGGGCCAACAGATACGGAATGGTTATTTGAAAGGTTTATTAAACAGCTATGAATAAAAAATATCCAAAAAAAGTACTAATTTTAGGTTCTGGTGGGCTACGTATAGGCCAAGCGGGAGAATTTGATTATTCTGGTTCTCAGGCAATTAAGGCACTTAAACAAGAAGGTATAAAAACAGTTCTTGTTAACCCAAACATAGCCACTGTTCAAACAGATAACGATATGGCAGACACGGTATATTTTCAGCCCCTAAACGAAAATTCTGTAACAAAAATTTTGGAAAAAGAAAAACCAGATGCAATCATGCTAAGTTTTGGTGGGCAAACAGCCCTTAATCTAGGCCTATTATTAGACAAAAAAGGTGTTTTTAATAAGCTTAATATTAAAGTTTTAGGTACCCCGGTTACTACCATTAATATCACAGAAGACCGCGAACTTTTTAAACAAGCACTGGCTGAAATTGGCACCAAAACAGCTCTAAGCGAGGTTGCCTATAGCCAAAAACAAGCCATAGCAGCAGCTAATCGCATTGGTTACCCAATTATGCTTAGATCTGCCTATAGCCTTGGCGGGCTAGGCTCTGGCCGCATAAATAACGAACAAGAACTAATTAACCGCACTAAAGAGGTTTTAAATGCAACTTCTCAAATACTAATAGAAGAGTATTTAGCTGGTTGGAAAGAAGTAGAGTACGAGGTTGTACGTGATGTTGATGGCAATATAATTACTGTTTGCAATATGGAAAACTTAGACCCAATGGGAATACATACTGGCGAAAGTATAGTTGTAGCACCATCGCAAACTCTAAGTAATACAGAGTATCACCATCTTAGAGAAGTTGCTCTTAGAACCATAGATCACCTTGGCATTATTGGTGAATGTAATATCCAATATGCTGTTAACCCTGCCAATGGCGATTATAGGGTGATAGAAGTTAACGCTAGACTTTCTCGCTCTAGCGCACTTGCGTCTAAGGCCACTGGCTACCCACTAGCCTTTGTAGCAGCACACTTAATGCTTGGCAAAAAATTATACGAAATTAAAAATTCTGTAACCGGTACAACTACTGCATTTTTTGAACCAGCCCTAGACTACATAGCCGTAAAAATGCCCAGATGGGATTTATCAAAATTAAAAAGTAGCGATCACAACATAGGCTCAGAAATGAAAAGTGTTGGTGAAGTAATGGCTTTGGGGCGATCGTTCCCAGAAGCTCTACAAAAAGCTATTCGTATGTTAAATATTGGCGCCGAGGGCATAGGTGATCATTCTTTTGAGTTTAAAAATATAAACAAAACAATTAAATATGCAACAGACAAACGTTTATTTGCTGTATATAAGGCTATACTGCAAGGCATGTCTATAAAAGATATCCATAAACTATCAGCAATAGATAATTGGTTTTTGTATCATCTTAAAGAAATAGCAAATACACAAAATAAAATAGCTACACAATCTTTATCTAAAGATTTACTGTACAAAGCAATACAGCAAGGTTTTTCAGACAAAACTATAGCAAGAATTACCAACTCAAGCCAAAAATCCATTCGTATAAAAAGAGTAAGAAATAATATTATTCCGGTAATAAAACAAATCGATACTCTAGCGGGCGAGTTTGATGCAGAAACAAACTATTTGTACTTAACCTATAACGGAGATACGAATGACATTAAACCATTAGGTAAAAAAGCCTACATTATTTTAGGGTCTGGGCCTTACTGTATAGGATCTTCTGTTGAATTTGATTGGTGCGCGGTAAACGCAGCAAAAACACTCGCAAAAAATAGTTATAAAACAATTATAATTAACTCTAACCCAGAAACGGTGTCTACAGATTTTGACAGATCAGATAGGCTATATTTTGATGAACTCACTTTTGAGCGCGTTCAAGACATAGCAGATTTTGAAGGCGCTAAAGCAACTGTTGTATCTGTTGGTGGACAAATAGCAAATAATTTGGCACTTCCATTAGCAAAATCTCACTATCCCATATTGGGCACCCAGGCAGTTGATATAGATAGAGCAGAAGACCGCCAAAAATTTTCTGCAATGTTAAATAAGTTAAATATTGATCAACCAAATTGGTGTGAAATAACTAGTCTTAAGGCTGCTCAAAACTTTGCCGATAAAACTGGTTACCCACTACTTATAAGGCCTTCTTATGTGCTTTCTGGTGGAGCGATGAATGTTATTCAAGACAAATCGCAATTAAAAAAGTACCTTAATGAAGCCACGGTATTATCTCCAGATCACCCAGTAGTTATATCCCAGTTTATTACACATGCTAAAGAGTTAGAAATAGATGGTGTTGCTAATAACGGTGAACTTGTAATTTACGCCATATCAGAACACATAGAAAATGCAGGTATCCATTCTGGCGATGCAACTGTAGTTTACCCTGCACAAACGCTATATCTAGAAACCGTAAGACGCGCCCGTAATATAGCAAAAAAAGTTGCTAAAAACTTAAAAATAACTGGCCCTTTTAACATACAGTTTTTAGCAAAAGACAACCAGCTTAAAGTAATAGAATGTAATGTACGATCATCTAGATCCTTTCCGTTTGTGTCTAAAGTAAGCGGATATAATTTTATAGAAATTGCTATAGGGTCTATGCTAAATACTCATAAAAAAATAACTTACCAAACCCTAGACTTAGACCACGTAGCAGTAAAGACTCCTCAATTTTCATATAATCGCTTAAAGGGAGCAGACCCAGTTGCGGGAGTAGAAATGGCATCTACCGGAGAAGTAGCTTGTTTTGGTGATACTTTAGAAGAAGCATTTTATCGTTCATGGCACGCTACTGAACAACAGATTAAAGGAAAAAGGCTATTTGTAAGTGTACCCGATGAACAAAAATATAAATTTATAGATGAGCTTAAAGCTCTAAAAGAATCTGGCTGGCAAATTTACGCCACAAAAGGTACTCACGATTACTACAAAAAGTTTGGTATCCTTACCAAACAGCTACATAAAATCCAAGAAAATCTAGGGCCTAGTGTAAGTGATATAATACAAAACCAAAAAGTAGATCTTATGATAAATGTACCGGCAACTATTGAGCAAACCAAAGACGCCTATTCTATTAGGCGCATGGCGATAGATCATCATATACCCTTGTTTACTAATGCGGAAACTGGCAATTTAATGCTCCGTTGCTTAGCAAACCCTAAATTACAAAACTTGCCTGCCAAATCATGGTCAGATTACGTAAATAAAAATTATTAATTTACTACATATATTCCACACCCCAAAAACACCCCTAACCTGTTAAGGCTTGGGGTGTTCTTTTGGTAGGTTGTTGGTTGAGCGGTCAGTTAGCTCTGCTGGTTAGATTGTTTGGTTTAGCTAAACTTGGTTCTTGCTAATCCAGAATCTGTAAGCAAAGGTACTGATGATGCTTGAGCCAACAAATAGGGCTATTAGTGAACCTGCACCTGTGTTGGGTATAGTAGATGGTACTACTACGTTGTTTGCGCATTCTGGGCTATTGGCTGGCAA
>JAUPVN010000109.1 GCA_030917025.1 Patescibacteria group bacterium
AGTTAGATTAATATTAGTATTATGGTAGTCCCAAGATCTTTTTAACTTTTTAGTAAAATTATTAACATAATGTAAATGCTGTTTAGCTTCATATGGTTCTGCCGCAAATGCCATTACGGCATCCATGTTAGATATTACATCCGCAACGTGCCCGGCCATTAAATTACTGGCTTCTTCTCTGGCTGTCACCATCTTTTGTCGCTTTTTAATAAGTGGTATAATTAGCAATCCTACAACAACAACCGATACAATTAGCACCAGTACAAGCCAAGGAGATAAAAACCAAAGTACAATTAATGTGAATATAAATGGAATAACATTTGCAAATACACTAACAGATAAAGTGTCCTGAAATTGCTCAAAGCTCTTGCCGTAGCTAATAGTTTTTTTGGTTAAAGACCCACTAAAGTTATCATGAAAAAACCCTATATCTTTTTTAAATAGTTCGTTCAATGCGCTTACAAGTAAGTGTTTTTCTGCTTTTACACCAGTAATGTTTAGCAATGCTATGCTTATTCTCCATAAAAGTTCGCCTAACATCCAAATTCCACCAATTAGTAATAAATAGGGTAATATTGTATTTATTGCAGGCACCTCATTACCAAAACGTGCAATTAGGGCCGCTACAATTAATGGCGGAATATAAAAAACTAAAATATTACCCACACCGGGTAAAATAAAAGCTAGTATAGAATACTTTTTAAGTATTATTAGCTCATTAATATAATTGTTAAGCGCAAGCTTCACAGCTTTTGGGTTACGCCAAGAATCGTCCATATTAATCCTATTATATTTTATATTTGATAGGTTTCTGTGTTAAAAATTATAGAAACTTCGTATTATCGTAGCGGATTTTAGTAATCTTACGTGTATTAAATATATTATACAAAAATGTATAATTATTGTCTAGGTATATTTTCTTATGTATGGGTTAAATAAAGTCACAGTAAGCATTACAAACATTAATAGTGCAATCATCTTATAAACTATACCTAACCCAAATTGTGATACTGCAATTCCAGAAATAAATAATCCAATTGCTGGAGCTGCATAGTACAATGTCATTTGTAAACCGTAAATTCGGCCATGTAATTCTGGCAAACTTCTTTTTTGTACAACCTCATTAAGTAATGGTTCCATTGGCCCCCAACCTAAACCAAGTAAAAAAGCTGCCGTAATAATTATTGGAGTTGATGGTAAAAAAGACATTATAAAAATAGAAATCCAGGCTAAAAATATAGAGCTATATATAATTGTTCTGGCCTTAAAGCGTTTTCTTATTAAGCCAAATCCAAAAGATGTGGCTACACTACCTAGTGCAAGTGCGCTAATTGTTAAACCTAACCCGGTAGGGTTTTGTACAGATTCAAAATGTGTCGGTAATATAACACCTTCTGTTGGCATGTATATTAAGGCTATTATAGAAACAATTATTGTAAGACTTAATAATAATTTATCTTTTTTTAATGCATGCAAACCTTCTTTTAGGCTAACTATAAATTGTTTTTCAATTACAGATGCAGGACTATTTGATACGGCTTTAGTGTATTTAATGCTAAATATACAAAAAGCAGCAATAACAAAAGCCGTCATTGCAAACCACATTACAGACACTACTCCTATTTTACTAATTAAGATTGCGCCAATTGCGGGCCCAATTACCCACCCAACCGCAAAGATACCTTCGTGAACCCCGTTGGCGTGGTCTATGCCTATATTAGATTTCTTTGCTGTTTTTGGTATCATAGACTTTCTAGCGGTATAGCCCGCTGGGTCAAAAATTGCTCCTATCACGGTTAAAGCCAATATTACCCATATATTTAATAGTCCTGTGTAATAAAATACTGGGAATAAAAGAACAGAAAAAGCAGATAGTAGATCAGATAGTACAGATACAATTCGAGCACCTATTTTATCTATTAATACTCCTATAAAAGGCGATACAATGATTCCGGGGATACCAGCAAGGGCACCAGATAAGCCTGCATAAAATGGTGATCCAGTTTGTTCTAAAACTAACCATGGTACGGCAATCATCATTAATGAGTTTGAAACACCACTAAAAAGATTTGCGTATTGTAATCTATAAAAGGAACTTGTTATTTTTTGCATAATGCAGCTTTAGTTTTTAAAAAAATCGCGTATGTATATTTTTGTTTTGTGCATAAGCAAGTCTCTGTGTTCTTTGGTTCTTAGTATATGCGCAAAACTAATGCCAAAAGTAGCAAGTACCGCCAACATAATTATTGGTAGTAAATACTTATCTATATCAAAGTAAGAGCCTATAACCTCGCCCGCCCAAAAACCAATTAAGGTAACACTTATGCCCCAAATAATTGCCCCTAATACGTTGTAAAACATAAATGCTTTATAGTCCATTTTACCTATGCCGGCAATTAATGGTGCTAAAGTTCTTACAACTGGTATAAATCTTGCAAATAAAATTGTTTTGCCGCCGTGTTCTTTATAAAATTTTTGAGCATGATTAATAGTATCTGGCGTTAAAAGCAAGGCGTCTTCTTTTTTAAATATTCTGGGGCCGCTACGTCTGCCAATTTCGTATCCGGCCATATTACCAATAATTACACCAAATACTACAGCAATTATGCTGCCTAATAAACTTATTTTATCTTGTGATGCAAAAAAACCAGCGGCGAATAATAGCGTGTCGCCAGGTAAAAAAAAGCCGATTAGTAAACCTGTTTCTGCAAATATTGTAAGAGCTATCGCAACAATACCTCCCGTCTCTAACAAAACGGCAATATCTATATGTCTAGTTAGTAAAAAAATTACTACTCCAATTATTAATATCAAAATAGATATTCTTTTAAGAGCTCTTAAGGGTATCTTAGCTACGGTTTTTCTCATTACAAGATTAATTATAGCAGAGCTTTGATAATATTAACTTTATAAGTAGTGTTATAATATTAATATGCAAAAAGTAATACTATATTATAAATTTGTGCCCGTAGATAGCCCAGATATTGCGGTTTTATGGCAAAAAGAACTTTGTAAACGGCTAAATTTAAAGGGCCGGATAATTATTAGTAAACATGGTATAAACGGTACACTGGGCGGAGAAGTACAAAATTTAAAAGAATACGCAAAAGAAATGAACCTAACATTTTTTAAAGGTATTACTTATAAATGGAGTAATGGTGGAGCCGAGGATTTTCCTAAACTAAGCATTAAGCATCGCCCAGAACTTGTAGCTTTTGGTGCACCAGATGAAATTAAAGTAGATAAAAATGGCGTAGTTGGTGGAGGAAAACATTTAAAACCCGCTCAGGTACATAAATTAGTAGAAGAACGCGGTAAAGATGTAATATTTTTTGATGGCCGTAATGCTTATGAAGCACAAATTGGAAAATTTAAAAATGCGGTAGTTCCTAGTGTGCGTACTAGCCATGATTTTATTAAAGAGCTAGAAGACCCTAAGTATAACGATATTAAAGATAAACCAATTGTTAGTTACTGTACGGGTGGAATACGCTGCGAAGCACTTAGTGTGCTAATGAAAAATCGTGGTTTTAAAGAAGTTTATCAAATAGATGGTGGCATTGTAAAATATGGCGAAAAGTATGCAGACGATGGACTGTGGGAGGGTAGCTTATATATTTTTGATAAACGAATGACTACCGAATTTAGCGATAAAGCTAAAACATTAGGCCATTGCACTAAGTGCAGTAAAAAAACAAGCAACTTTGAAAACTGTGCCTACAAGCCATGTAATAACTTAGTGTTAATGTGCCAAACTTGCCACGCCAAAGATGACACCTGCAAGCCAGAATGCCACAAAAAATTGGCTACCTACGTTGGAAAATAATTAATGCTTAATGATAAGCTAAAAAAAAAGATATCTTTGTTACCAAAAGAGCCTGGGGTATATTTTCACAAGGATAAATCTAGTGAAATAATATATGTTGGTAAAGCTGCCAGTTTAAACAATAGGGTAAGGCAGTATTTTCAAAAAAGTAGACTACGCGATATTAAAACAGATGCATTAGTTGCAGAAATAGTAGACGTAGATTGGATAGTTGTAGCCAGTGAGTCAGAGGCTCTCTTTTTAGAAGCCGAAATGATTAGGCGATACATGCCAAGATTTAATATTTTACTGCGCGATGATAAAAGCTTGGTTTATGTAAGAATAAATAAAAAAGCTAAAGCACCAAGCGTTACCTATACACGACGCCCCTTAGATGACGACGCCGAGTATTTTGGGCCGTTTTTGAGCGCTAGGCCAGTAAAAAAAAGTTTACAATATTTGCGTAAAATATTTCCGTATTCTACGCACACTACACTGCCAAGCAGGGGTTGTTTACAAACTCATTTAGGGCTTTGCCCGGGGCCAGAAACTGCACAATACGACAGAAAGCAATATCTAAGTAATCTAAATAAATTATCTTTGTACTTACGTGGAGAACGCTTAAAAGTTGTTAAAGAGTTGCAAAAAGAAATGGCACTAGCTGCTTCTGACCATAATTTTGAACAAGCTGCAAAATTGCGCAATCAGTTAAGAGCTTTACAAAGTTTGCGTGTGCAAATAATATTTAGCGATAAAGAAAATCTAGATTTATCTAAAGATCATGCCCTATTTGCACTTACGAATTTACTAAGC
Source organism: Patescibacteria group bacterium (assembly GCA_030917025.1). Classification (GTDB taxonomy): domain Bacteria; phylum Patescibacteriota; class Saccharimonadia; order Saccharimonadales; family CAIOMD01; genus JAUPVN01. The sequence continues at coordinate 4,619 of JAUPVN010000109.1, forward strand.
CTTTCTAAGCCCCCAAAAAGAATAGAAGGTTATGATATTAGCCATATGAGCGGCACGGACACAGTGGCGAGTATGGTTGTATTTGATAATGGGGTAAGTAATAAGAGTGCCTACAGAAAATTTAAAATGCGCACACCGGGAAACGATGACTTTGC
>JAUPVN010000110.1 GCA_030917025.1 Patescibacteria group bacterium
ACAGAAAGGGTCTAGCAATGTTTGGTTTGCTTGGTAGGGGCCAGAAGCTAAATTAATAATGGTTTGAGCAAGCTTTGGCGGCAGCATGCCAACTCGGGCATCTCTTTTGGGTCTAGCTTGATCGCGCGCGGCGTAGGCCTCTATATTTTGTTCGTGAATGGTATGAGCAAGCTGTAAACTGCCATTTTGCTTAAAAATAATTAACTCGGCACCGTTTTGCTTGGTTAGGCTATTATGAATAATTTGAGCGCTACCAAGAGTTGGAGATGTGTTTGGCACAACTCTTACAGAATAGCCATTTTTTTTGAGTGTTTTTTTAACAGAAAGGCCTAATCTAAGCAGTTCTTGGCGCGATAATGTGCCAGAATAATCGCTAAAACCAAGTTTAATTTTGCCGGCGGTTTGCGCGGGGTATAGGCTAATAATAAACTTAGTACTAGATTTTTCTAAAGCAGGCAAAGACCGTGTAGCGGTTTGCGGTATAATATTTGCAAATTTTATTACAGAACCAACATCATTTGGATTAAAAGGTAAATTAGTGTGATTAATTAACGCAAGATTATTTGTAATTGGTGTAATATTATTTGGCCCAACAAGGCTTTCTAGCTCTGCCAAGCTAATGGCGGGTTGTCTACCTAAAATTGCAAGTATCATAATGGCATTATTATAGCCTTAAACAGCGTAAAACACCAATGTATAATAGAGAGAGATATATTTATAATCTATAAGATTGTCTTTAGTAAAATTAAATGCAATATTATTGACTAATTGTAATAAAAGTATAATAATATATGTATGTCTAAAAATACAGAATTTGGTGATTATAAAGTATTTGAAGGTAGTTCTGCAAGAGCAGGATATACTGATGCATTTACTACTACTGCAGATCCTTCTGCTACAATGGTGGGTTCGGCTTTATTAAGAAAATGGAATGCAGCGATAATAACAGGCGATCAAGCAGCCATTATATATGCAACTAAAGAAATTAAGAAAGCTTTGGGAGAACATGCAATATATATGGATACTCAAAATTTAGCTGATTTGGCTGAGGCTTCTTCTTTAAAGAGTAGTAAAAGATATGATAAAAGACAAAAACGACAAAATCTTTCTAAACAGTCGCCTCTGGAAACTATTAAGGCCTTGGGTAAAGACGGCCTGGAAAGACTTTTGTTAAGGCAGGACCAAACTATCAGAACCAGGCAAGAGGCGTTAGATGAAGAATTGGAAGGCTTGTATGATAATCTTGAAACTGATTTAACCATTGCTGTTAGTAGCGGTAATTTACCAGAATTTGTATTGTTAAGGTTTAAAGACTTGCGTAGAAGAGCTGTCTGGATAATGACAGATGATGTTTCAATCCATGATACTAAAAAATCGGTTGCATATATTAGGCCAGAAACTTATTTAGGTAATATATCGTATGACATAAGCTCAGAAGATATTGGTAATAACCCAAGTTTTTATTTAACTTTTGTTCACGAAGTATTGCATATGATTGCCAGATGTAGAGTAGTTTCATATTATGAATCAGAAGAGGTTAGCGGGGTTACCCATAAAAAATTATACTCTGCATCTCTTTCGGGTGGTCTGGTAGATAAACGCGGGAATAACCCAAATTATATAAAATCAAAAAAAGCATCTCGCTTAGGCATAAATTTGGATGAAGCTATGACTCATAGAATGGCTTTAGGAATAGTAAATAATAATTGGGATTGGGGTGATTTAGGCGATGCAGAATCATCCCAAAACGGTTTCCAGACATATATGCGCCAAAGGAGATTACTATGTGCATTATCAAGATATATACCAATTCAGGTTTTGGTTGAGGGCTATTTTGGTGTTAGTGATGGCTTAGAAGATAAGCGATCTGAAAATAAAAGAATTAAAGGTAATATACACGATGCTTTTAGAAGCAGCCTTGGTTGTACTTATGATGACTTTAGGCGCAGTGTAGAGGACAAAGATCGGTTAAAATATATTACAATTGCTTTAGAATTGGGGCGCTTAGATTTATTACCAATATACACTTGTTATAGAACAAATGCTATTGCCGGTATGGCAAAGGATAAACCTTCTGAAGAAACACAACAAAGGGTTAGTTTAGGCCGCAAACCAAATTTTAGAGAGAGACTTGGGTTAAAGAAAAGAGAGTTCCCAAAAAGAGTTGAAGAAATATGCGAAAGGGTAGAGAATAATAAACCAGAAGATGATTATACAGTAAGATTGGGCCAGGACGGTGTTATGGCCATTAACATTGAGCAAGATCAGAAATGTATAATTTTGCCAGCGCAAATCGTTGAATTTAAAGATTTGGGTAAAACTTTTAAATATAGAATTAATGTATTTGTTAAAAAATCGCCTGATGGATGGGATGTAAAAATAGACGTTAGAGTTAGTGACGTAGGTTCTGAATTTCGATCTACTATAGAAGACAATAACCCTAGAATGATTGGTGCTACTGATTATATGCAAATATACCAACATATTGCTGATCATCCTGATGTATTTGCTGAGGGGGAACAGGTGAGTATAAAAAAATACCCGTTTCTACTTGATAAGATTCTGTCTGTTTTAGAAAGAAACACTTCTATCGTCTCTATGTTAAATTAGACTATATTAACAACAATATAAAAAAATGTATTAAAATAGCGTATAATTTATAGCAGTTTATGATATCGCACAAAGCAAAACTAATTATTAATATTGTTACTATTGTAGCTTTGCTAGTTTTAATAGCATTTTCTTGGTCTGATATAGTAAATGGCTTGCAAGAAATAGGTGGCGCAAATTGGTATGTTTTAGTACTTATGATTCCTATGCAAATTATTAATTTTTTTGCTGTTGGGATGATTTATTATAGTTTTTTTAAGAGTGATACAGACAGACATTTATATAAGCATATATCGCGCCGAAACATGCTTAGAGTGGCACTAGAGCTAAACTTTATTAATAACGTGTTCCCTAGTGGCGGGGTAGCCGGCTTTACATATTTGGGCTTTAGAATGAAGAATTTTGGAGTGCCTGTTGCTCGTACAACATTGGCACAATCTCTGCGATTTGGGCTTACTTTTATAAGCTTTTTAGTTTTGCTTTTTATTGGTTTATTTATGCTAAGTTTTGGAGCAAATAGTAGTGGTGTAACGCTATATATTGGGCTCTCTATAGCGTTTTTAACTTTGTTCGGCACTTTATTGGCTGTATATATTGTTAGCGACGAAGGCCGTATTAAAGCCTTTACAGCCTTTTTGCCCAAAATGATTAATAGTGTAGCCAAAGTATTTAAAAAGAAAAAACCGGCAATAAATGAAAGAAAAGTAGAAAAATTGTTTTCTGAGCTTCATAGAGATTATTTACAATTAATGCAAAACAGAAGTAGGCTAAAAAAACCATTTATATGGGCTTTAATAGTAAATATAACAGAGGTTACAACAATATATTTAGCATATTTAGCTTTGGGCCAGGCAATTAACCCTGGGGCTGTTATTTTAGCTTATTCTGTTGCTAGTTTTGCAGGTTTAATATCTATTTTACCAGGGGGAATTGGTGTGTACGAGACTTTAATGACAGCAACGTTAGCCAGTGCAGGTGTGCCAAAAGCTTTGGCTTTGTCTGCAACATTGATTTACCGTATATTTACTATGATTATTTTTGTACCAACCGGCTTTATTTTATACCAAATGGCGCTAAAAAAAGGTCAGGCAAAAGAGGTAGAACGTGTCAGACCCACTCATTCTTAGCCCTACAGATTTTATAGCTATTACAAACCAAGTTTTAGAAACAAGCTTTGGGTTTGTGTATATTCAGGGAGAACTGAGCAGTTTTAGAATAAGTAAAGGTAAGTGGGTGTATTTTGATGTTAAGGATGAAAACGCTAAAGTATCTTGTTTTGCCAGTATTTATGCATTACCTGGGCCTTTGCAAGATGGTATGATTGTTAAAATTGGTGGTAGCGCTAGGTTGCACCCACAATTTGGCTTTAGTGTTACGGCTCAGTCTATTAGCCCAGTTGGGCAAGGTAGTTTAGCACAAGCTTTGCAACTGTTGGCAGCAAAACTTAGTAAAGAGGGCTTATTTAGTGCGGATCGTAAAAGATTATTGCCCAAAATACCTAAAAAAATTGCCTTGGTGGCAAGCGTAGAATCGGCCGCGTATGCAGATTTTTGCAAAATTTTGCAAGTACGTTGGCCTTTTTGTGTAGTTGAGGTTTTTGATAATTTAGTTCAGGGAGTAAATGCTCCAAACCAGCTTGTAAACGCGATTAATTCAGCTAATAGTAAGAGTGATTTAGCTGATGTTTTGGTTATTACTCGTGGTGGTGGTAGCTCAGACGATTTAGCGGCTTTTAATGATGAGCGTGTGGTAAGGGCAGTGGCCTCTAGCCGCATACCAA
>JAUPVN010000111.1 GCA_030917025.1 Patescibacteria group bacterium
CTTATTTTCTTGCTTTCTTGCTTCTGTATTTGTATCACCAGATAAGGCATATTTTTTATAACTTTCATTATTAATTAATTTTTCAAATACGGCGTAACAATATTGTTTAGCGTTATCTTTATTTACACCAGCTTTATAGTGGTTTGCTTTGGAATTATTAATTTCCTCGCTACCAATAAATGATTTTTTAACAACCACTGCAAATTGTGGGTCTGATGTAAAAATATACTGTTGAGATACGGTATTAAAATCATTAACAACACTAATTATGTCTTCTTTTGTAATATTTTTTAAATCATCTAGTTTTAGATTATAAGTTTTAGCCAACTCGCTCATAAAGTCTTGCTCTGCTGAAATCCAAACATTATTATACTTTTCTGGAATACCAAAAGACTTAAATAAGCTTGGATCACTTAGATCAACTTTTAAGTATATATTCGGCAGTAGTGCAGTTTCTGGCAAATCTGTTTTAAGTGCGACATCTACAACAAAATTTTCTTCTGAACCAGAAGAGGCCTTTACTTGAGCTGTGGTATCGCTTTTAGATGCGTCTATTGAGGCATTTGAATTTACAGAGTAATTTTGTTCATTATAAGTAACTGTACCGCCGGCTTCTATTTTACTCTTTTTAAGAGATTCTGATATTTTTGGATCAGATAATGCTTGAATTACAGCAGAAGACTGCTTACCAGTACGACTTAAGCCTGTTTTCCAAACATTATTTGGCGTATTGGGAAGATACAGACCAAAAATTATACCCAAAATAATAGATATAAAAAAAATAGCGCCAAGAGTAATTAACATTAATTTTTTATTTTTATAGAAAGGTTTCTTTTTAACTGGTGGTTTAACGGTTATATTATCTTTTGCTTGGCTTGAATCTATTACCCCACCGTAAATAGGTATATTAATATATGGCTGCGAGTTTAAACTTTGATTTTGTTCAGGTGTAACAATATTTGATTGCAGTATTGGGTTTCTAGATAAATCTGTTGGCACATTTGATGGATCTGTACTATATATGCCGTTACTTGCTGTAGCTGGGGGTGATTGATTTTGCTGTAAATTTAAAGAATTGCCAGCACTAGGTGGCTCATTGTAAATGATATTATTAGCAGCAGTAGCAGACTCGTCTTGTATATTTATTGGCTGTGTAGTTATACTATTTTCATTAGGTTTTATGGGCTGATTACTGTAATTTACGCCCTGTAGTAATGGAGTTGTTAAATTATTTTCTGGTTGGGCTTGTGTTTTTACGTTTGTAGGCGAAATAATAGTTGGCTTAATAATCTCAGCTTGATCTATATGATCTATATCTAACTCGCCAAGAAATTCGTTATCTTTTTGTTTTGCATCGTTATTCATTTTTTGTGACTATTTTTACGCTTATGCTTACACTATATATTGTACATCTTTATAAATCAACAACTTTATAAAGTGCAGCTTAGCTAAATTATATAAACAATGCTATTTTGTTGTATCGGGAAGAGGCTTACGTATAGGTTTAATATAGCGTTTTTCACTATAAAAACTAATGGCCAACCTAAAGAGCAAAAATAATGCAATAATAATTGCACCGTCATCTGCCAAACCAATGGGACCTAAAACAATTTCTGGTATTAAATCTAATGGCAGAATAATCCAGAATATTAATAACGGTGTTAAGGCCAAAAATATTCTTGATATTAAACTACGATTTGGGTCTTCTATGTATCTAAGACAAGCCCTTATAAAGCCAACTCGAGCAGTTTTTTGATATGTATCTATCATAATATAATTATACTGCAAACCAACAATTTAGTGTAATTATGTTAAATTTAAGGATTAATTATTTATTATAACCCCGTACAAACGCTACAAATAAAATACTTGCTGAGTACGTACCGTAAAGTACACCTTTATAAATTAAATATACTGCTAATCCAATTATTATTGCATAAGTACTATATATACCGCCCAATAAAGCGGCAATACCAACAACTAACATAGTAGTCCCGGATAGTATTAATGATTTTTTAAGAAACGATGGCTTTGTCCAAAATATTGCCGCCATTAAGCGTAAGAGTCCGGCAATAATTATTGATATGCATAATATATATACTGCAATTTTTGCACTTATTTCTGGATGTTTTAACAATCCATAAGCTACTAGTGCAATAAAAATTGCTAACAATAGATAACTAATATATGCTAAACCTTCGTTTTTTAAAGAAAATGCACCCTTAATAAGTTTATAGCTTTTATTAATAACCACAGACGACAAACCAATAGTAATAACCCCAACTGCCAAATTTGTTAGCAACAGTACACCAAATGTTAAATAAAATATACTTTTTATAAATAAGTTTGGCACCGCTAAAACTGCTACTTGTTTAAGAAAATTCTTTGGTATTACTTGTGGTTCAATTGCTTTATTACTATGTTGTATGTTGGGCTGTATATAATCTAATAATAACTTTGGTTTTGTAAGTATAATATTGTGCCCTTGACCATTAATTTTAGTAATACTAGAATTTTTTAAAGTTTTAGAGACCGATTCAATTATATTTGCATCTACTAGAGGGTCGAGTGTACCGTAAATAATTTTAACTGGAATATTTGGTATTTTTTTTGCCCACTCAATGGGTGTTTGCCTTTGAATTGTATTTTCTATTGTTCTAAAGGTGGGTATTAACTTGTTTAATTGCTTATCGCCTATGGCTTGTGCTACTTGAGGATGTAATTGTCCATTATCTGAAATTACTTTAATTATATCCATATTACTCACAAGAAACCGTCTTGGCTTAACGTTATTATGTTTAAACAC
>JAUPVN010000112.1 GCA_030917025.1 Patescibacteria group bacterium
AAATCACCGCCATGTTGCTTAACTATTTCATATGCTATTGCTAAACCAAGGCCATGCCCAGATATATTTTGTTTTGTTCTAGAACTGTCCACCCTATAAAACCTATCAAAAATATGTGGCAGGGCAGTTTTGGGTATCCCTATTCCATTATCTTTAACAACTAACATAAAATTGCTTTTATTTATAGTAGCGCTTACAGTAATCTCAGAATTATTAGGGCTATATTTAATTGCATTATCTAATAATATTATGCTGAGCTCTTTAATACGTTTTGCGTCTGCAGTAATTATTGTATTGTTTTCTATATTTTGTTTAATATTAATGTTTTTTGAATTTGCCAAGGGCTCTATGCTTGCGCAAACATCTTTTATTAACTTACTGACATCAAAATTTGTCTTAATAATATCTTTAGTATTACTATCAAAATTAGACAAACTTAATAGTTCGTCTGTTAAGGCAGACAATTTATCTAGCTCTTCTATATTGCTTTCTAGTAAATCTTTAGTATCTTTACTAGAAAGTTTTTTGCCCATTAAAGCTACCTCTGTTTCTGTGCGCATAGCTGTTATTGGCGTTCTAAGCTCATGGCTGGCATCTGCCGTAAATCTACTTTGTGCTTCTTTAGCTTCTTCTATTGGTTTTAAAATTTTAAGCGCAAAGTAATAACTCAATATTCCACCTATTATAAAAATTATTATATTAATAAAAAATAATCTACTAAATATTCTTTCATTAGCTTCAGTTATTCTATAATCATGCTCTATCTGCCTTAACTGTTTTTGTTCATCTATTTCTTGTTCAGCAATGGGTGGGCGTCCTTGGCCCCGTATTCCTCTGTTAACTTCTTGTGTAGATATCTGATAAATACTAATACTAAAAAATATGCATATAAATGTAATTATTGCTAAATATATACCAGCAAGCTTGAGCGCATTTTTGTTAAAAATCATTACTTTTCTCCTAAATAATAACCAAAACCTCTTTTAGTTTGTACGAGAGGTTTCATATTGCTAAAAGGCTTTTCTATTTTAGATCTTAAATAACCAATATATACCTCTAAAGTGTTTGGTAAAATATCAGCGTCGTATGACCACACGTTTTCTATAATATTTTCTTTTTGCAATACTTGCTTAGGGTTTAGCAAAAAATATTCTAAAAGAGCATATTCTTTTGGTGTCAAATCAATTATATGTGGCCCTCTTTTAACCTGTTTTGTGGCCTGATTAAGCGTAATATTACTATAAGAAAGCACTGTTTCTTTATTAGATTTTGTTGGCGAATGTCGTCTTAATAATGCTCTCACTCTAGCTATTAACTCTACAAAAGCAAATGGTTTTGCTAAATAGTCATCAGCCCCAGCGTTTAAACCTTCTGCTTTATCTATAATTCTTGATTTTGCCGTTAACAATAAAACAGGCGTGCTGTAGCCATCGGCACGCATTTTTCTTACCATAGCTACGCCATCTAAACCACCGGGTAACATTCGGTCTAAAATACAAAGGTCGTAAGATGTTTTGTTTATATAGTTCATGCCATCATCAGATCTATATGCTACATCTACGTCATAATTTTGTTGCTCTAAGCCACGTTTTATTGCATTGGCAATTTTATAATCATCTTCTACAACTAGTATTTTCATATCTTTACTATACCATTCTAAGTTTAAAAACTATCCAGTGTGTGTACCATTTACACACACTGGATATATAAAACGCTTTAACTAGTTTTTATCCATCATGCCACGGCCACCCATTTTGCCACCGTTGCCATCGCCTCGCATAATAGCAGATTCATCTATTCCATTATCTGTAGCCCATTTTTGCATAGATTCACGCTCAGCATCAAAAGTAGCTTTCATTTCTTGCTGTTTTTGCTCAATTATAGCTTTTTGATCGGCTGTTATTGCACCAGAATCTACCGCTTTTTGTAATCTAGATGATTGCATACCGCCTCTGCCACCCATCATCACGTATTTTGCGTCTATATTATTTTGCTTTGCCCATTCTTCTAAAGATACTTTGGATTGTTCTCGGCTAGTGTGCATTTCTTCTAATTTCTTTTCTATAGCAGTCTTTTGCTCTGCTGTGATTGTGCCATCGTCTACCTTACTTTGTAGCTCAGTAGATCTTTCTGCTTTCTGTTCAGCTTGATGGGCCTGACGATCTTCATCAAATACAGATTGTACTTCTTGCTTATTTAAATTAAATTTAGAAGCAACCTTATCTACTAAAGAACCATCGCTATTATTACCTTGTGCAAAAGCCGACATACTAGCTCCGCCTATTAATAATATCGTTAGTGCAGATACCGCTCCCATAATAACCTTATTTTGTACTGCCATATATATTCTCCTTTACTGGTTAAGTTTGTGGCATACACTAGTACACCATACTAAGCTGAGAAAGAACTGATTATGTAGTTTTAATCTTTTTATAAGTTACAATATCAAAATCGTACAAGTTATCTTTATTGGCCGGCATATGTTGTCTAGATACTTCTCTCCACACATTTTTGTCTATTTTAGGAAAAAACACAGTACATTCTAAAATAGTTGCATTAATTTCTGATGCAATAATAACATCTGCCAAGTCTATGGCCTGAGCGTATATGGTGCCACCACCTATAACAAATGTATTTCTGCTAGGGTCTGCCAGTTTAATAGCTTCTTGCAAAGACCCCGCAACAGTTGCGCCCTCTACAACCGTATCGGCATAATCGCTTATAATTATATTTTGGCGTTTTGGCAACAAGCGCCCAATTGATTTATAGGTTATCCAACCCATTATAACTGCCGCATCTTTAGTTGTTGTTCTAAAATGCTCAATATCTGCTGGCAATTTGCCCATCCAGGGGATGTCATTTTTTGCGCCAATGCCATAATTTTTATCGTAAGCAACAATTATTGATAACATAAATATATAATAACCTATTAATGTTTACTAAAATACCTTTTATTGCAATAATAAGAATATAATTTTATAAGGAGATGCTATGCCAGAAGATACAAATCAAGCAGATGGTTATTACGCAGAATCCGCACCAGACGAGGATTTTGATTTAAGCTTTTTAGATGAAGAAACCCCAAAAAAGTAGTATAAAACTTGCTATAGTTGTTCCTCATATATTTTTACATAAAGACATTATAAATGATGTTATATTTTCGCCTGGGCAATTAGCCTTAGAGCTTGCTAATAATCTTAAAGATTATTATGTAGATGTAACCTTATGTACGCCAGGGCCAGTAAATTGCAATGTTAAAAACCTTACAGCAGATCTTAGTTTATTTAATAAAGAACTAAAACTTAGGGGAGACACTTATATAAGTTTACTAAAAAAGCATCCGTTTACTTTTGTGTCTTTAGCCCGACAAGTGCAATCAGAACTAATTGCAGATGTATACAGCAGAGCAAACAAAGGCGAATTTGATATCGTTCATATTTACACGAACGAGGAAGACACAGCACTTCATTTTGCAAAACTCTGCAATAAACCAGTAGTTTTTACACATCACGACCCGTACAATTTTATGGCAAAATACAAAAGCGTGTTTCCTAAATACAAGCACTTAAACTGGATAAGTGTTTCTTACGCACAAAGAAAAGGCATGCCAAAAGATACAAATTGGGTAGGTAATGTATACCATGGTATTAACCCAAAAAGCTATAAAATATATCAAAATAATTATAAAACACCATATATAGCGTATTTTGGTCGAATAGTACCACAAAAAGGCGTACATTTAGCAATTAAAGCTGTTCAAATATATAACAAGCAAAACCCAAAAAAGCAGTTACACCTTAAAATTGCTGGCAAACACTATGCAGACTACAAAAACGATACTTATTGGCAAAAACAAATTTTACCGCATTTAAGCGACCTAATTACTTATGAGGGTTATATAAAAAATACAAAAGATAAAAATATATTTTTGTCTAAAGCTTTAGCAACAATTATGCCTAGCACTTTTGAAGAACCCTTTGGCATGGTGGCAATAGAATCTTTAGCAAGCGGCACACCCGTTTTAGCCCTAAAAAGCGGCGCCTTAC
>JAUPVN010000113.1 GCA_030917025.1 Patescibacteria group bacterium
ACTACCACCCCCCCAAGCCCATACCGTCCCGTCATTACTTAATGCCAGGGTTATTAAATTATTTGAATATACATTATACCCCGCTTCTACTGATGCGATATTGCTTAAAAACCCATTACCAGTAGAATCGGCCACTTGTACAGGTAGCATAGTAGCTCCCGTATAGGCACCCCATCTCCATACGGTACCATCATTTTTAACCGCATAGGCTAAAAAATATCCAGCAGCTGCAACAGATTTTACATTATTTAAATATCCCGTACCAGTTGAGTCTTTAACTTGTACAGGAGTTAATCTGTAGGTTTGAGTGCCATCTCCCATTTGTCCTGTATCATTACGCCCCCAAGCCCATACCGTTCCATCATTTTTAACCGCTAAAGAGAACCCATCACCCTGAACGATATCCTTAACATCACTCAAACTCCCCACACTATTAGGATCTTTAGCTAAAGATAGCTGAGCATCAGCATCAGCTGCCTGACAAGTTTGGTCTGTATAGTTAGTAGCACCAATTAATGCTAGGTTAGTCATAGTAGTTTGGCTACATTTGCCAGCTTTGTTCATACCAAAATCACTATTCTTGCTCCACTGCAAGGTAGTAGCTCTTACTTGCACTATAGGTAAGAACAAACTAACTACCATAGCTACTAACACTAAAGAGATAAAGACAGGCCTAAGCTGAGGACGCTTAATCAAGCTACGCTTTAGTGAGCTTACACTAAAGCTTAAAGATATCCAAAAAGCTTTCCAAGTTCGCTTTACTCTTAGAGCAAGTGCTACAAGTATCTTTCTTACAAACTGAGCTAAAGCTGTCTTACGTAGTCTTTTAGTTAAGGGCGCATTGTATAGCTTAAGTAGCTTTAGCTTTAAAAACTTAAATAGTTGTGCGACATTATGTTTTAACCACAAAGCCATAGGACTATTTAGTAATACCCTAGATAAGTAGATTATCTTTTTAACAATGTAGACTACTAAGTAGTCTACAGCCTTAGTAACCTTATTAAGAGCTATTAGCATAAACTTAGCAGTGTATTTGGCTATGTATTTAATTACCTTAACAAAAACATGTATAAGGCCACGTACTAAATAAACTAAAATACCTAAAAAGTATCTACCATACTTAATAAAAGCCTTACCTAAGCGAGTAAACAAAGAAACTTCTTTTTTAGTAGTATTTTTAGTATTATTCATTAACTTACAGCTCTTAGCTGGTTATGTAATATCCCTCATATTCAAAGTGCTCGTGTATATAATTATAATAACAGTTATGGTTAGAGAATGGTAGAGGTAAAATATTAATATCTTACATATATTAATTTGTGTGAGTAACGGTATAAGATAATCTGTTATAATCTATAAAAGTATAATTTTTTAAATGTTAGGTTTGATATGGAAGGTAATGTAGAAATAAATAGTGGAGTGCCAACTGCACAACCAGAAATAGCCTACATTGTTAGTTTTAAGCTGCCACCACCTAAAGAAGTGCCGCAGGTATTAAATGCACAATATCGCGAAAAGATTGCACAGCGTTTTGCAGAATTAATAAGTAACTATGCTAACAAAGTGGGCTTGTATAGTATGAGTATAAAATGTAATAAAAATCGCAAAAAGAATTATACTGTGCACCTAACGACAAATATGCCAAGACATCTAGTAGAAGTAATTTTAGCATTGACCGAAACTCCACCAAACCCTATTTACAATAAAAAATCTAAGAATCTTAAAATTGGATCCAATGAAGCCTAACAAAATGCAAACAATTGGTTTAGTAGGCTTTGGGAGTGTAGGCTCTATGCTTGGGATGGGCTTTAGCAATAAATTTAACATTGTTTACTATGACCCAAACGTAAATGATAAACAAAATGATCATAAAAGAGTAGATAGTTTAAAATTGTTAGTAAAAAAATCTGACATTATTATTGTTGCTACGCCTGCTAGTGAGTTTAATAAAGTTATTAATGAATTAGTTTTGTACGATATAAAAGATAAGTTAATTATAGATGTACTATCTACTAAGGTTTTAGCAGGTAGGGTATATAAAAACAATAGTGCGCATTTTAATAATATATTAAGTTTGCACCCATTATTTGAGCCACCAAGTAACAAATATTTTATAAAAGATATGAGAATTGTAGTTTGCCAAAATGATGGCACAAAGGCTAAAGAATTTTGTAATGTATTAAAAAATGATTATAATTTTAAACTTATAAATAAAACAGCACAAGAGCACGATAAGCATATGGCCCTGCACCATGCCGTGCCATTTGTGTTGGCGCATGTATTAGCAAAAATGCAATTTAGCAAAAATGCTGGAGACTTAACAATACCTACAGAAGAAAAGTTAAGACGTATTGTAGAAATAGCCGGCAACGAATCTGAAGATTTGTATAGATCTGTGGTTATGGCTAACCCCTATGCACAAGAGGCTATTAATGAACTACTGCAGGCATTACAGCAAGAAAAGCATAAATTGTGGAGCAAAGTAGATTAGACACGCTATATATAGCGTAAAATCTGCTAAAAACGTTTAAGTTAATAATTGTATTTACTAAATGGTGTGATTAACATATAATCTAGTCATAATTAATAAGGAGAATGAAATGTTTTCGTTTGCACAAAGCACGGTAGTTGTAACATCGGATAGTGGCGATGCTACAGGAGCAGTAATATTTAGTGGGGTATATTTATTTTTCTGGCTAGTGGTAGCACTAATAGCAATCATTGCTTATTGGAAGATTTTTACAAAAGCCGGCGAAGCGGGTTGGAAATCTATTATACCTTTTTATAATATTTATACTTTATTAAAGATTATTGGCCGCCCAGGTTGGTGGTTATTACTATTTTTTGTACCTTTTGTAAATTTTGTTATTAGCTTGGTAGTTGCAATAGACCTTGCTAAATCATTTGGTAAAAGCGATGTTTTTGGTGTAGTTGCCTTATGGCTATTCAGCTTAGTAGGCTTTTTGATGCTAGGCTTTGGCTCTGCAGAATATAAAGGCCCATCAGCCGCACCAGCAGCACAAAAGTAGTTATTTTTACACTTTAAATAATAGTATGCAAAAACATATGTTAGTAGCATACTATTATTTTTTATTATAATTTTTATGCTATAAATTAATATAATGGAACAGCCAAATAAAAAACGATATTTAAAACGCCAAATAATTGCATTAATAATTATTATTGTGGTTGCCTTTTTGATTGGTTTTATAGATTATCAAAAATCTCGTAATAGTAATGTTTCTGTTACCGATACAACCGTTCAGACCAGTGAAGTTTTTTTGGCATCTGATGCTTTGGGTAAACTTGCTGTAAAAGATCGTGTATCTAAAGAAAACTATAGCCGAGATGAGTTTGGCAAAGGCTGGCAAGAAAAAGATGGGTGCGACACGCGTAATTATATATTGCAAAGAGATTTTGAATCAGAAGTTATTAGTAATGTTAATGGTTGCGATGTGCTAAAGGGATTATTAAAAAATGATCCTTACACCGGTATAACAATAAATTTTGTAAGAGGGCCAGATACAAGTGATGATGTGCAAATTGACCATATTGTGCCACTATCTGACGCATGGCAAAAAGGTGCTCAAGATTTAACCCCACAAGAACGTCAGCAACTAGCAAATGATCCGTTAAATTTACTTGCCGTAGAAGGTAAGGCTAATATGCAAAAAAGTGATAAAGATGCATCTAACTGGCTACCCCAGCAAGATTATAGGTGCCGTTATGTGGCGCGCCAGATTGCAGTAAAACAAAAATATAGATTATGGGTTACAAAAGCAGAATATAATGCCATGAAACGTGTTTTATATACATGTCCTGGGCAAGTTTTGCCAGTTAAAGAAGATGTTTAATAAAGTTAAGCAATGGTATAAATATTTTTTGCGTTTACGTAAGCCACATTTTTCTTGGCAGATAGCATCTGTATCTGGTGGTATTTTATGTGGTGCAGTATTGGCACATTTTGTTGATATATATTTTTTTGACGGCTACATTTGGCTAGTTGTTGGCGTGTTATTAATTATATTATCTTTTGTTATAAGACATTATTTAGCGGTTTTGATTTGTGTATTAGCTGGTAGTGTTATTGGGGTTTTTGTTGGGGCGAATGCACTTATAAGCCAAAAAACCTATGATATATATTATGAAAAAAATATTTCTTTTGTGGGCAAAGTGTTAGAAGACACATCATTGGCGCAAAGCGGAGAGTCGCAATTAAAGCTTTCAAATATTGTTGTTGCTAACAATAAAATGCCTGGTACTGTTTGGGTTACAACCCCTAGTAAACTACCTATTAAAAGAGGAGACATTGTTACCATAGAAGGCAAATTTGGTAAAGGCTTTGGTAATATTAATGCTACGGTATTTAATGCAAATGTAATATGGGCAGAGAGGCCCGTACCCGGAGATTTTGCTCTTAAAATACGAGATAGTTTTACAGAACATGTTTATAGAGTTATTCCTGCAAAAGAGGCAAGCCTTGGTGTAAGCTATATTACTGGCCAAAAACAATTGCTTAGCGATGAATTTGAGAATGATTTACGAAACTTGGGTCTTATACATTTAGCAGTAGCAAGTGGGTTTCATTTAACTATTGTGGTTGGCTTTTGTAGGCGATTTTTTGCCAATACATCTAGGTATTATGCAGTTATTATGAGCTTATTATTAATATGGGGATTTTTGCTTATTACGGGCTTTACAACATCTATGATGCGCGCAGCGTTGGTAACCATAATTAGTTTAATTGCTTGGTATTATGGTAGAGTTGTGCACCCAGTAATATTGCTATTATTTGTGGCTGCTATTACGGTTTTAATTAACCCGTTTGTAATTTGGGGTGATATTGGGTGGTATTTGTCTTTTGCATCTTTTGCGGGGGTAATTATTATTGCCCCATTAATTGAACAGTATTTTTGGGGTGATGCCAAAAAAGTTCCAGCACTGCGTCGCATAGTGGTGGCTACTGTTTCTGCCCAAATTGCTACGTTCCCAATTATTGCTTTTACTTTTGCTCAATATTCACCATTAGCGCTTATGTCTAATTTATTAATATTGCCTTTTGTGTCTATTGCGATGGTGCTAACACTGTTTGCTGGCTTAGCGGCTTTTATTGTGCCGTTTGCAGCAAATATACTTGCATATCCTGCATATATTAGTTTAAGGTATATGACAATAATATCTGACTATTTAGTAGCAACTCCGTGGGCATATAAAGATATTTCGGTTTCTTTTTTTGGTGTTTTAATGAGCTATATTTTAATAGTTGGTGTAACTTTTTATTTGTGGAAAAGAACAGGTTACAATTTTAATAAACTAGATGCATTAAGTTAAATATATATTGCCAAAAATATACATAAGCATTTATTATTAATTTGTAGTATGAAAACATTAAAATATTTAATAGCAATAATATTCTTAGTAGCTTTTTTTGTGGCTACACCCAACATTTTGTATGCGCAAAGTGTTCTTCCGGTGTATATAACAGAGGTGCAAACGGGCGGTGTTTCTTCTGTAACGGCACAAGAAGACCCACAATTAGAATTTATAGAGCTATATAATGCAGGCAACGAGCCGGTATCATTAGCTGGTTTAGAACTACAATTCTTAACAGAAAAACACTTAGGAGGAGAGGTTCCAACAAGACAAATTGTTACATTTACAGAATCTGATGTTATAGAACCAGGTTTATTTTATGTAGTAAGTAATGCTGGCTATATTGTAAACGCACAATATACTTATGAAAATTATTCGTCTACTGGCCAACTCACAAAAACCAGTGGTTCTGTACGGCTTTATGATTTAAATCAAAAAGCTACGGTTGATCTTTTTGGGTATGGTAGTGCTTTGCAAAATGAATCAAAATCGGCAAAAGCTCCTGCTGCTGATGTTTCGTCACAGCGGTGTATGCAAAATAGTATTATTGTAGATACCAATAACAATTCTGTTGATTTTGCAGAATATGCACAAACTACACCGTTTGGTGTACCAAACTGCGTGGCAGAAGAACCAGAAGACCCCATCCCCGATCCCCCAATCACGCCCAACGACCCGCCGTCTTCTGATGAACCTATATATCCCGAACCAGACCCAAATCAAAACGCACCGTTAAGCAGTTGCGCAGGAGTTGAGATAAGTGAGGTTTTGCCTAACCCAGCGGGTGCAGATGCCGGTAAAGAATTTATAGAATTGTATAATTCAACTAATGCCGCGATTGATTTGAATGGTTGTTATTTACGCCTAGAAGGTAGTGATAAAGAATTCACTTTTGCAGAAAGTTTAATTGCTCCTCAGCAATATAGTATTTTTAGTGATGTGGTTACCAACCTTACACTACCAAATAGTTCTGGAGACACAGTGTCTTTATATGATGCTAACGATACTTTACTAGCTAGTGTTGCATATAGTAGTGGGTTAGATGATGATGTGAGTTGGGCTAAAGTTGAGGGTAAATGGGTTGCGACATATTCTGTAACACCAAATAGTGCTAATATAGCGGTGTTGATAAAACCTTGCCCCGCAGGGCAAACAAGAAACCCCCAAACCGAACGATGTGTTACAGAAGTAACTTCTGCTTCTGTAAGCTCTATATCTTGCCCAGTTGGTCAAGAACGCAACCCAACAACAAACAGATGTAAGGCAATTGTTACAAGTTCTACAAATAGCTTAGTAGTGTGCAAACCTGGCCAAGAACGTAACCCCGAAACTAACAGGTGCAGAACCATTGCATCTTCTGTAGCATCCTTAGTTGCTTGTAAGCCAGGCCAAGAACGTAACTCAGAAACAAATCGTTGTAGAAATATTGTTACTGTTGCAAGTGCAAAACCTTGCCCCGCAGGGCAAGAACGTAATTTAGAAACAAACAGGTGCAGAAAAATTACAAATAACGAAAATAATTTTGCATCTACCTTGGGTGTAACCGATATCCCAACTACAAAAGGCGATATGACAGGTTTAATATTAGCTGGTTTGATTGCAGTTTCTGCAATTTTATACGGGCTTTGGGCGTGGCGTGATGATATAAGGCTTGCAACCAAGTCTTTTATGGGCCGCATACAACGTAACCCAGATTAATTATAAGTTGCCCTAAGTATTAGCACCATGAGAAGATATATAAGATGGTGATAGAATGTATAAAATAAATAGTAATCAGTCTAATAAGCTTTTGGCCTTTAAGATATTTCTAGTTACCATATTTTTAATTTTTTTAATTTTGATTATATTATGGTTTATTTTTTTTAAAAATGCAGATCAGTCTATAACTACTTTTGATAGACTTAATGGCCAGAAAGCTGCTTTAGTACCGCCTACTAAAGATTTTACAGTAGATGAATTTAAAATAACTTTGCCAGAGGCATGGCAATTAATTGGCAAACAAAACCCTTACTATAATGAGGTATATTATTTGTTTCAATCTACCGCAACCAATCAAGAAAACAGATGGTTACGTGTTTATGTAAATGTTTTACCAGAGCAATATGCTGTTAATAGATTATTGCCAATAACTCCATCTGAAAATAAAATAATAGCCGGAGAAATGTCTACTGATTGCAAAAATTTTAAAGGTGCACCTAACGCGCAGAATAGTGTAAATGGAGCACAATCTTGGGCTACAACGTGGCAGGATATAGCTTTTACATGTGATTTAAGTGGTGCAAGTAACCAAGTTGGTACTGCTAGTAAGCAAAACGGGTATGCTGCTCCGGTAATGGGTGAAAAATCTGGTACTAATAAGTATTTTTTTGTATACATTGATCAGAATGCAAAACCAGACTATTCGATTTTAATAAATGCCGTAAACTCTTTTGTAGCTTTATAAAAAGTATTATTGTTTATTATTTGCAAGTGCTTCGTCTAGTTTTTTAGATAATGCCTCTAGGCTATTAATTTCGCCATTATTTAGCTGGGTGCCGTTTATAAAAAAGCTTGGTGTGCCGCTTACGCCCGCTTGTTTACCAGCGCTAATATCTGCGTTAATTATTTTATTTGTACTATCTAGGGCTACGTCTGCTTTAAATTTTTCTAAATCTAGACCAAGCTTTTGGGCATAACTTTCAAATATTGGTTGGGGGTTTGTGGTTGCTTGCGTGTTCCATTGTTCTTGGTTTTGGTATATAAGATCTTGCATTTCAAAAAATTTACCTTGCAAACCCGCAGCTTCTGCTGCACGATGAGCAGCACGAGTATTGGCATGTATTGTGTCTATAGGAAAATGTTTAAACGTAAATTTTACTTTATCTTTGTAGTTGTTGTAAAGTTGTTCTTCTATGGGGTGGAATTGCGCACAGGGAGGGCATTCAAAGTCTTTATAAGCTATAAACTCTACAGGACTTTGTTGGTTGCCTCGTGTGTGGTTGCTTGTTTCTGCCGTTGAT
>JAUPVN010000114.1 GCA_030917025.1 Patescibacteria group bacterium
GAATATATATAAATCTGAATTGTCTTCAAAAGATATAGTTAATGCCATAAATAAAACAAATGGTTTTTGGTTTATTTGCAATAGATTAACTTTGCACCCAGATATTGTATTAGAATCACAGCTTTCAGAAGAATGGTGGCAGAAGGCCGTAGAACTTTATAGCCAATACCCAGTAAAAAATGGTATAGATGGCGCACATATTTTAGTATCAATTGTATTATCTAGTCCAGGCTGCGACGAAATTTTGTCTCAAAGTAATAATTCCGAACAAGATATGCTTGATGGTTTAAGATGGTATGCATATGTTGTAAAAACAATTGATCAAATGAACCAAAGACAAGATGATGGTGGTATTGCTCATGATTGGGCGGCCGGATATACGCCAATGTTAGATAGTTATGCGCAAAACGTTTCAAGAACTGTACAGTATGGAGGAAGAATACACAGAGACGTAATTGGGCATACTAATGTTATAGAGCAGATGGTTTCTATATTTACAAGTAATGGGAGAGCGAACATAGCTTTAGTGGGCGACACAGGCTCTGGTAAAACTACTTGTATTGGTGGTTTTGCAGAAGCATTGCTATTTAGCAAGCTCGGCCATGGTTTGCAGTATAGCCAAATTTACCAGGTAGATATTGCGGCTCTTCTAACAAGAGTTCCAGCAGATAAAATAGAATACACAATACAGCGTATATGTAACGAAGCTTATCATGCTAAAAACATAGTATTATATTTTGATAACGCTGGTGCCTTTTTTGGGGGCGACGGAAAAGCCGATGTAACAAATATAATTTTGCCAATTATAGAAAGCGGTGGTGTACGTATGATATTTGCTTTTACGCCTTTGCAATGGCAGTATTTACAAAGAGAAAAATCTCAAATAGTAGCATTATTAAATTATCAGGTTGTACAACCAACAAATAAAGATGACACAGTTAGAATTTTAGAAAATCAAGCATTATTTACAGAGGCACAATATAATTGCACATTTAGTTACGAATCTTTACACGAGGTTTATAGGCTAGCAGAGCGTTATGGGCCAGAAATAGCTATGCCCGGGCGCGCAATAAGTGTTTTAGAAGATTCCGGTAGGGCCGCGCAGGGTTCTTTGGTTGTAAAGGCAGATGTTCAAAAGGCGGTAGAACAAACTACCGGTATAAGGATTGCCACAGCCGATACAGCCGAAAAAGATGTTTTGTTAGGTTTAGAACAGACCCTAAAACAACGAGTTATAGGCCAAGACGTTGCCGTACATGAGCTTGTAGCCGCTCTTAAGCGCAGTAGGGCGGGCGTAGCTAATCCAAATAAACCAATTGGTACGTTCTTATTTTTAGGCCCAACTGGTGTAGGTAAAACCGAGATGTCAAAAACATTAGCATCGGCTTATTTTGGCGGAGATGCCGGTATGGTTAGGGTAGATATGAACGAATACATAACTCAAGACAGCGTTCATAAATTATTGCTGGGTAGTTCTAGCTACGGAACATCATTTTTAGAAACCGTAAGGCGTCAACCATTTACTGTAGTATTATTTGACGAGCTAGAAAAAGCTCATTCAGAAATTATAAATACTTTACTACAGCTACTAGACGAAGGCTCTATAAAAGATTCAGATAACAGAGTAGTGTCTTTTAAAGATGCAATTATTATTGCAACTTCTAATGCAGGAGCAGATGTGATTAGGCAAAAAATATCTAGTGGTGTATCTGTACAAGATTTAGAAAGTACTCTAGCGGATGCGCTAATAGCTAAAAATGTATTTAAACCAGAATTTATAAATAGGTTTGATGACGTTATTATATTTTCGCCCCTAAACCAAGAAGGCTTAAATAAAGTTGTTTTAATAATGCTAAGCGATATTAATAAACAACTGCAAGGGCAGGGAATAACCGTAGAACTTACAGAAGATGCTATAACATGGCTTTCTAACCAAGGTTACGATGAAAGGCTAGGGGCTAGGCCACTAAGGCGTATGATGCAGAAAACCGTAGAAACTGTAGTATCAGATGTGTTGTTAAGGCAAAAGGTGCCGCATGGTTCTACGATAACGATTAATAGTCAACATTTGGCAGCTACTTTAAAATAATTATTAAAAAGCATTAAAGCGAGTATAATTTATTTAGTATGTTTAATATTTTATTTGCAATTTTTGGCGTAGGTTGCATATTGTTAATTGGAGAAGTTTTGTGGCGTCTAAATTTAGTACGTGGAGAATATGCCAGAAAATTTGTTCATATAATTACGGCTATTTTTGCTGCTTTTTGGGCATTTTATATGCCACCATCTGCAATAGCTTTTGTAGCACTTTGTATGATAGCTGTAGTCTTAGTAGTATCAAGATATTCTATATTTAACTCAATAAGAGCTATTAAACGCGCCACATATGGAGAAATTTGGTATCCTTTGGGCATTGGTGTAACAGCCTTAATTTTTGTAGACCCATATGTTTACGCTATTGCCATTTTGCATCTTGGCCTAGCAGACGGCATGGCAGCTGTAGTTGGTGTAAGTCTTGGCATAAAAGCAAAAATATATAAAGTTGGTAAATCTAAAAAAAGTATTGCAGGTACGGCAACATTTATTGCAATGTCTTTTGCAATATATTTAACATTTTGGTTAAAATTTGATCCGTCGGGCGTATTTGTGTCTAACACTGGTATTGCTGTTTTGTTAAGTGCTTCTTCTGCTATAGTAGTTGCCGCAGTAGAAGCTATTGCTCCAAAAGGTAGCGATAATATTGCGGTGCCTGTTGTTGCTGGGCTTTTTGCTGTGTTGCCCACTATGCAGTTGATAGTTTAGGTATAAAATAATTAAATCAAAAAATAGTTCTAAAACTATGAGCTATTTTAATATCATGGGGCGAATGATGGGAGTTGAACCCACGGCCTCCTGTGCCACAAACAGGCGCTCTAACCAACTGAGCTACATCCGCCAAACAGCTAAATTATATCTGTTATTGATGCTTTTTGCAACCTTAAGAAGAGCCTAGTATTAATTAGTTTAGGAGATTCATTAGCTTTTTTACTAGATTTTTAGAGGCTAGTGCTCTGTGGCTATGCATGTTTTTATATTCTTTGCCCAGTTCTGCAAAAGTTTTTGTTTGTCCATTTGGTACTACCGTGCAATCAAAACCAAATAATGTAACTTTACTAGGAGGAGCAATTTTGCCGTTTACTACGCCATTAACAATTATGGTATTTCTGCCGTCGTAAAAACCCATTGTGCTAATAACTTTTACTTTACTGTTTGGTGCAATTTTATATAAAGCATCTCTACCAAGCTGTTGCATAAAATATTTCACAAAAGGCCCAGGTAAACCATTTAAATCTTTAAGCTCTACAGAAACGTCTTCTACAATTACAGGTTTGTGTATTTGGCTATATGCCTGTTTAAGTTTATGCCTAATAATTTTTTTAGTATCAAGACTTTGGATTTCATCTATATCTATATTTGCAGTGGATATTTTAATACTTTTAGGCAAGATTTGCTTAAATTCATTAATCTTTTTTGGATTACTAGTTACTAGATATATATTCATAGCTTTAGTATAGCGTATAATAATATCTTAGATATTTATTTGTTATTAAGAATGCTATTAAATTATTATGAAAACTAAACAACAAATTCGTAACCAAGCTCTTAGCATTAGATCTAACATACCAAAAGATATTTTAGATAGCTATAATGCAAATATTTATAAATATACCATTAGTATAGTAAGTTGTATAAAAATTAAATCAGTACATTGCTATATTTCATATAATAAAGAGCCCGGCACATTAAAATTATTAGATTTTTTTATTAATAATAAAATCAAAACATATGTACCTGTTTTGGTAGATAATAACATGGTCAGTTCTCAAATAGTTAATAATAATTTTGTTGATGGCCCATATGGCATATTGCAACCAAAAAATATAATTATTGCTCCTAAAAATTTTAAATTTGATTTAATTATTGTGCCAACGCTAGCTTTTGATAAAGATAAAAACAGGCTTGGCTATGGCAAAGGCTATTACGATAAATTTTTAATTAAACAAAATAACCCATATACAATTGGTTTATGTTATGAACAAAATAAAATTAATAATTTGCCTACAGGCTCACATGATATTTCTTTAAAAGCAATAGTTACTCAGCAAAATGTTTATTAAAATAATTAATCGTTAATATTTAGTTTTGCCACCAATGGTAAGTGGTCGGATACATCTATATTAGGGCAATAATGTTTAGCTATTTTTATATTAGGGCTTACAAAAATTGCATCTACTACGGCCGTTGCATAGCCAGGTAGTGATTTATGCTTCATGATAAAAGTAGTTGTAAGTTCGCCCTTAAAAATGTTAGTAAATTTTGTTTCTAAATCATCGATAGCTTTATTACCAGGAGTAGCATTTGTATCACCGGCTACAATAATATTTTTATATCCTTTTGTCTTTTCTAATATGATTTTACTCATATTTTTACGTTCTGGGCTGTATCTATCGCCGTTCATATCCCATACGCCCTGAAAATTAAAAACATCTAAATTTTGGTTTTTTCAATTCTATCGTTACATGTTGCAAATTACGTGGTGTAGTAGGAAATTCTTTTGGGTTAAAAGCATCACGCTCTCTGTAAGGTATATCAAAAAAGGTTACATCACTATTTATGATTGGTAATTTA
>JAUPVN010000115.1 GCA_030917025.1 Patescibacteria group bacterium
ATTTTGGGCTTTGGCTTTTTGCCTAACCATTGCCCTAAAGCAATACCAACCCAGATCTAAAAAGATGCCTAGAACCAAAACACAACTTTAGTTTATTGTTTATTATGTAATTCCACTGTGCTTTATGGGAGTCTGAGGGTATTTAACAGCTACCCTTATTAGTTAGCGTTAAACAAACAACTTGATTTGCAAAAAGCTAAGTCTGGGCCTCTTTAAACATAATAAAGCCCAGGCCGACTGTAAGGAGTTCTTTTTGCCGTTTGTTTGGCTTAACAAGCTAAGTAGTATAGGTAGTTGTTTCACCCTTAGGGGCTTTGCTTCTTTGGTCATGGAAAAGAAGGAATAATAAAATAATTAAATATTTTAAGTAAATTTTGGAGGCAAAAGAAAATAGAAATTACATCTGTTGAAATTGTAGCTTAAGGTGGTACAGTATTTATAATGATTATTTTAGGAATAGAAAGTAGCTGCGACGAAACCGGCGTTGCCATAGTAAAAGATGGCGCCACCCTGCTTGCTAATAGCATAGCCAGCTCTATGGAAATGCACAAAATTTACGGGGGTGTAGTGCCAGAAATTGCAGCCCGGAGCCACATAGAGGCCATTATTCCTACAGTAGAAAATGCACTTGACCAATTTACCAAAAACTATCCTAATTTTTCACGTGAACAGATATGGGATCATATTGATGGTATTGCGGTTACCTACGGGGCGGGTCTTTCTGGCAGCCTGCTAATTGGTGTTTTAACTGCACGCACACTTGCAATTACAAAAAACAAGCCTCTTTATGCCATAAACCATGTAGAAGCTCACGTATATGCCAACTTTTTAACAGAACCCCTACCCCAATTCCCTATTTTGGCCCTAATTGTAAGTGGTGGCCATACCCAGTTAGTACTATTTAAAAATCATTTTAACTATATACTATTGGGCCAAACACACGATGATGCCATTGGCGAAGCCTTTGATAAAGTTGCCAAGATATTAGGCTTGCCCTACCCTGGTGGGCCAAGTGTTGAGACCTATGCCAAAGACGGTAACCCCCTTGCCTACCCTTTACCGATTGCAAAGGTAGATGGTGACTATAATTTTAGCTTCTCTGGGCCCAAGACAGCCGTTTTAAGGGCCGCGCAGGCCGCGGTAGGTGCAGATTACCACTTACCCTCTACGGCCCTACCAGAGCGCCTTACAAAGGCTCAAAAACACGATATTGCGGCTAGCTTTCAGCAAACAGCCCTACAAACAGTTATTACAAAAACCTTAAAAGCGTATAAACAATATAACCCCAAAACAGTAGTAATAGCTGGGGGTGTTGCAGCCAGCCAAAAATTAAGAGATACACTTAAAGATCAACTCCCGATAGATATAACCTACGCCCCTAAAAATTTATGTACAGACAACGGTGCCATGGTGGCTACGCTGGGGTGTTATAAAGCAATGCTGGGTGCAAAACAAGCAGACCCTTATACATTGGCTATACAGCCTAACTTATCTATGTAAAATCTATTCTGTTACAATAGATACAAATACTTTGGTCTAAAGCTACAAAAAGGAGAGCTATGCAATTATCTAAAGCCTACGAACCACACGAATACGAATCTACCATATACGATTTATGGGAACAGAGCGGGGCATTTGAACCTAACCCAAAAGGCAAGGGTAACTACTGTATTGTTTTACCACCCCCTAATGCCAATGCAAAACTACATGTTGGCCATACTTTGGTAATGGGCATACAAGATATTTTAATTAGATACCACCGCATGAAAGGTGAAAGGGTGCTGTGGGCCCCTGGTGCAGATCATGCCGGTTTTGAAACCCAAGTAGTATACGAAAAGCACTTGGCTAAACAGGGTAAAAGCCGTTTTGACTTTACCAGAGAAGAACTTTACGAGCAAATTAAGGTTTTTGTAGGCCAAAACAGACAAGAATTTGATAAAATTTTTAGAACTTTAGGAGCCAGTGTAGATTGGCAACGTTTTACTTTTACGTTAGACCAAAATGTTGTTGATACAGCCTATAACACGTTTAAAAAAATGTGGGATGATGGCTTAATTTACAGGGGTGAAAGATTAGTAAATTATTGCACTCAACATCGCACAGGCTTTGCAGATATAGAGGTAAACTACGAAGATAAAACTAGCCCACTTTATTACTTAAAATATGGCCCATTTGAACTTGCCACCACCAGGCCAGAAACAAAATTTGGAGATACCGCTGTAGCTGTTCACCCAAAAGATCCTAGATACACACAATATATTGGTAAAGTAATTACCGTAGAGGGCGTAAATGGCCCATTTGAAATTAGAGTAGTTGCAGACGAAATGGTTGATATAAACTTTGGCACTGGGGTAGTTAAAATAACGCCCGCTCATGATTTTAACGACTGGGAAGTAGCCCAACGCCATAACCTAGAGGCAATTAGAGTAATTAACCACGATGGCACCATGAACCATAGGGCAGGGCGCTTTGAAGGGATGACGGTATTAGAGGCCAGAAAAGCCGTAGCAGAGGCATTAAAAGAAAAAAACCTACTAATAAAAATAGATAACAACTATAAAAATAGGGTAGGGGTTTGCTATAAATGTGGCACACCCATAGAACCAATGTTACTAGACCAATGGTTTGTTAAAATGGATAAATTAGCTAAACCAGCCATCAAAGCCCTTAAAGATAACAAAATTAAATTCTACCCAGATAGCAAAAGAGAAGAGTTAATTACCTATCTAAAGAACGTAAAAGACTGGAACATAAGTAGGCAAATTGCTTGGGGTATACCAATACCCGCCTTTCAGAACGTAGACGATTCAGATGACTGGATATTTAATACGCAGGTTAGCCAAGAAATAATAGAACAAAATGGCAAAACTTATCGCCGCGACAACGATGTTTTTGATACCTGGTTTAGCAGCGGCCATTGGCCGTTTGTAACCTTGGGCTACCCAGATGGCCAAGACTATAAAGATTTTTACCCTAATAGCGTAATGGAAACGGGCCAAGACATACTGTTCCCCTGGGTTTCACGTATGATTTGTATTGGGCTATATATAACTGGTGAAATTCCATTTAAAGATGTGTACTTGCATGGCATGGTCCGCGCAGAAGATGTCCGCAAAATGAGCAAAAGCTTAGGTAATACACTAGATCCAGACAAAGAACTAGAGCTTTATGGCAGCGATTCACTCAGAATGGGGATAATTGCCTGAAGATCTGATGGCTAGAGCGCCGCTTACGCCCCGGGTATG
>JAUPVN010000116.1 GCA_030917025.1 Patescibacteria group bacterium
GGCTTGCCTTACAAAAATTATTCCCAAATGCAGAATGTGTAGACCTAGATACATTTAATATTAGCGATCCAAGCGCATACAGTAGCCGCAATTGGTCAGAATACGGCCTAATACTAAACGCCGCAGCCTACACCAACGTAGATGGCGCAGAAACGCCAGAAGGCCGTGTTATTAGCTGGCAAGCCAACGCAACCGCCATAATGCTTTTATCTAAAGTATGCACAGCAAATAATATAACACTTGTGCATGTTTCTAGCGACTACGTTTTTGATGGCACAAAAACTCCCCATAAAGAAGACGAACAATACAGCCCACTTGGAGTATACGGCCAAACCAAAGCCGCAGGAGACATTGCCGCTAGCCTTACACCACAGCATTATATTGTGCGTACAAGTTGGGTAGTAGGCAAAGGTAAAAACTTTATAAAAATAATGAAAGATCTTGCCAATAAAAGCATAAAACCAAACGTTGTTAACGATCAAATAGGCCGCCTAACCTTTACAGAAGATCTAGCAAATGCAATTTACCACCTAGTAAGCACAAACCAGCCATACGGCGTATACAACTGCACAAACGAGGGCCCACTAACAAGCTGGGCAGATATTGCACAAATAGTTTATAAAGAATACGGCCATAACCCCCAAGATGTTACTGGTGTACCAACAGCCACCTATTATGCCGGTAAAGAAGGCATCGCCCCAAGGCCACTAAACAGCCAGCTAGATCTTACAAAAATTAAAGCCACCGGCTTTACACCGCGTAACTGGCAAAATGCCCTAAACGATTATTTTATAGAGCTAGAAAGCCAAAACTAATCTGCAAACATCGTCTGTAATATGTTTAAAGACTTTTGTTGATCAATAACAGACAATCTGCCAATACTCTTGCCTACCCTATTTTTGCTAATAGTACGCAGTTGATCAAAAGCCATAGACGATGTCTTTTTATTAACTACTATATTTGTACGGAAAGGCCAATTCTTTATTGTGCTAGTTAATGGAACAACAATTAAAGTATCTAAACTATCGTTAAGCTCATCGGGTGATACAACAACACAAGGCCGTGTTTTTTTGATTTCTTTACCCACGGTGGGGTCTAAATTAACCCAAACAATATCAAATTGTTTCATCAATCAAGTGCCTCTCCAACTAAGCCATCCCAATCGTTTAACAATGTATCGTTTACGGGTTTATCCAAACTAACTGCTTTTACCCAAGAAGACCTTACAGTTTTAGGTTTTTTTATTATAATTTCTCCATCTTTAATTATAAGATCTACTTGGCCACTAATCCCACTCATAGTAAGAGCAGCCTTGGGCAATCTCACAGCCATACTGTTACCATCTTTGACTAATTTACTTTTTAATTTATTCATACCCACATTGTACCCACAATTTAGATAATTGTCAATATTGTATACAATCTTTATTTTATTCTAAAATAATTAAATCTTTGCCAAAAAAGCTTTCAAAAACACTAAAATCTTTATCAAAAGTTGCAAGGGGCATTTTGTTTTCTAACGCTAGCGCAGCAATCCAAATATCGTTATTAGCTAACACCCTGCCAGACTTTTTAGCAAAAACCGCCAGCTCCGCATAAAATGGTACTGTGTCGTAACCTATATTTATTGTATCAACCCTGCTATCAACCATAAACCTGTCAAAAATTCTAGAGTTCTTATGGTTTTGGCCGCCCCCTAAAAAACCAGCCTTCAACTCTGCTAATACAATTGTTGGAATCAATATTATTGTACTATTTTTAAGTAGGTTAGTCGCTCCAGCATGGCCTTTATTGGCCATACTATATACATTTGTATCAATTATCATCTTCTGCCCATTGTTTTCTGGTGAGTTCTTTTTGTATTTTATCATCCTCTTCTAAAAATTTAATCGTGGCATCATCTATAGTATTTGACCCAAAAAACCAATCTAAGCTATCTACAAGTGATCCTTTAGATGTATTTTGCGCAGAAAGTTCATCTACAACTACTTCATTTAGGCTTACGCCCCTAATTTTGGCAAGCTTTCTTAAGCGCCTATCTGTGGCAGGTGGCACTCCTCTAATAGTATATTGTATTTTACGTGTAGGCATGCCTACATAATAGCATGCATGTAGGCATAATGCAATCATAATATATAAAATGCTATACTACAAAGTATATTAAAGGAGATCTTATGAAAGGCATTATTTTAGCAGGTGGCAGCGGAACACGTTTGCACCCAATAACAAAAGGTATCTCAAAACAACTAATACCCATTTACGATAAACCAATGGTCTATTACCCGCTTAGCACACTAATGCAAGCTGGCATAAAAGACATATTAATAATTACCACCCCGCACGATCAACAACAGTTTCAACAATTACTAGGCGATGGTAGCGCTTGGGGCATTAAATTAAGCTATGCCATACAACCCACACCAGATGGCCTTGCACAAGCTTTTATTATTGGCGAAGATTTTATAGGTAAAGACAAAGTAGCCCTAGTACTGGGCGATAATATTTTTTATGGCAACGAGCTAGATAAGTCATTAAAAAACTGCACAGATCCAGATGGCGGCATAGTCTTTGCCTACCAGGTATCAGACCCAGAACGTTACGGAGTTGTAGAATTTGATAATAATAAACATGCAATTTCTATAGAAGAAAAACCAACTAACCCCAAAAGCAATTTTGCAGTAGTGGGATTATACTTTTACGATAACGATGTTATACAAATTGCCAAAAACGTTCAACCAAGCAACCGTGGCGAACTAGAAATAACAAGCGTAAATGATGAATATCTAAAACGTGGCAAATTAAAAGTAACACCATTAAACGACGGCGATGTTTGGCTAGATACCGGCACAATAGATAGCCTAAGCGATGCAACAGATTTTGTTAGAGTACTACAAAAACGTACGGGCCAAATAATAGGTAGCCCAGAAAAAATCGCCCAAGAACAGGGCTTTATAACACAAGAACAGCTTAATAACTTAGCTAAACCCCTTATAAAATCAGGCTACGGCAAATATCTATGAATCTTGTCTACTTATAGCTCAAGACACTATTCGTTTATTTTAAAACTTTTGCATACGTGCAAATTCTTCTAACCCATCTTCTAACGCCTCTAAATATCTAGCAAAAAGAACAGTGGTAGTCAATAATACTGCCTGTTGTTTAGCTCGTTTATCAA
>JAUPVN010000117.1 GCA_030917025.1 Patescibacteria group bacterium
GATCCTAAAAACTATAAAGTATACAAAAAAGATACCAAAACACCATATCTAGCGTACTTTGGGCGGATAGTACCGCAAAAAGGCGTACATTTAGCAATTAAAGCTGTCCAAATATATAACAAACAAAACCCAAATAGCCCGCTACAGCTTAAAATTGCTGGAAAACACTATAGTGATTATAAAAATGATACATATTGGCAAAAACAAATTTTGCCACATTTAAGCAGCCAAATTACTTACGAAGGTTATATAAAAGATCCTAAACAAAAAAATATATTTTTATCTAAAGCCTTAGCAACAATTATGCCCAGCACTTTTGAAGAACCGTTTGGCATGGTGGCAATAGAATCTTTAGCAAGCGGCACACCCGTTTTAGCCCTAAAAAGCGGCGCCTTACCAGAAATCATAGATAATACCTGCGGATTAATTGTAAGCCAATCAAAAAACGATGCTGAAACCGCCAAAAACCTAAGCAAAGCGATAAATAAAGTAATAAATATCCCACCCAAAGCCTGCAGAAAAAAATTCACCCAAAACTTTACCACCCAAAAAATGCTAGAAAATTATTACGAAGTATATAATAAAGTAATACTCCTAAGCTAGATATTTTTTAATATAATTAACTGTTTTTAACATATTTTTTTGGTCATTCTTACCACTATAAAAACCCAGATTAATTATTTGAATCATGTTATGCCTAATAGCTATTTTTGATTTAAATATAGAGTCATTATAGTCATAAACCCTTAGCGCATTATTATAAACAATTTTACTATTATTAAGTTCTAAAAAGTCTTTAGACCTATCATAATAAGCAACATCTCCAAAATCTATTACACCAACACTAAAGCTAGTGTTATAAATAATATTTTTTAAATCAAGATCACCATGGCTAAATACAGTATCACTACCTAGCTTTTTTAGCATTGCAGGCCATTCTATATACACTAAGGTATTTAGTTTTTGTTGCTGTGTAGTTGTAAAGCTTTTTTTAACGACATTAATATTGCTTTTATACCAATCTTGTATCTGTTCTATTTCATTATTTATAGTTATTTTTCTTGCATCCGTAAGCTTAATCTTATGTAGTTGCTTTAAGAAACTACCTATATTAATACCTATCGCTGCCTTTTCTTTAGCTGATAAATAATTAATTATTTCTCCTAATGGTTTGCCTTGTAGCCCCTCGTACCCAAAATATTCATTTTTTGGGTGTACCCAAATAATCTTTTGCGTAACAACTGCTGTATCTAATTTTTGTAAACATTTTAATGCTGTAATCTCGTATTTGTATAAATTTTGAACTTTTTTAGATCTTGGAAATTTAAAAAAATATTGTCCATCCCCAAAAGAGTACACTCTACTATCCCACCCAGTATCATTTAACTTTATCTCGCTAATACTATTTAAGCTAGCTAATTCTTTAATTATTAACTTCTCGTTATTTATAGTCTTTAGACTAGTAGTTTGGTTTGGCATCTAGGTTTGCTTAAATAATAACTAGGTCGGCTTTGATGTGGGGGTGAGATTGGTAATCTTTTAAAACAAAATCTGTTTTATTAAAACTATCAATATCTTTGTGCTTGCCAATAATTTCTAGCTTAGGAAAAGCCATTGGCTTGCGCTTTAACTGCTCTTTAGCGGGTTCAATTTGGTTTTTGTATAAATGGGCGCTACCAATAGATACAATCAACTCACGAGCCTCTAGGCCAGTTACACTACCAACCATTTCTAGTAACAGGGCGTACTGTGCAATGTTAAACGGCAAACCCAAAAACACATCTGACGAACGTTGATATAGTTGCAACCGCAATTTACCCTTAGTAACATCAAACTGAAACATAGTGTGGCAGGGGGGCAAGCGCATTTCTTCTAGATCTGCGGGGTTCCAGGCACTAACTAAAATGGCTTTAGAATCTGGATGATCTTTGATTTGATCTATTGCCCAAGCTAGCTGATCTATTTTTTGGCCATTAGGAGCTTGCCAATTACGCCACTGCACGCCATAAACTGGGCCTAAATTTAAGTCTTTATCTGCAAAGCCATCCCAATAGTGTATTTTATTATCTTGCAAATACTTAATATTAGAAGATCCAGACACAAACCACAGTAATTCTGTTGTTAACGTTTTAAATGGCATTTTTTTGGTAGTTAGTAGCGGAAACCCGTAACGTAAGTCAAAATGTAGCTGATACCCAAATATTGCTTTTAAATTGTGGATACCACGCGATGGCTTAGATTTGCCATCTTTTAATATCTTTTGCAAAAGCTGCAAATACTGATATTCTGGATGTATTTTTTTAACTTCAGACATACTTATATTATAGCCTCCGCGATACAAATACGCTAGCAATATAAATTATATTGTAAGAACTACACCACTAAACGAGTAACTTTTTTATCGGCAAGTTCTAGCATTTTTACAGCGTAACCGTTTGAATGATCAATACTATAATATAACTCTTTTATATCTGTTAAGGATAGCATTTTTGCACAAGTGGGGCAGGGTAACATATTAATAAATAAGCATGCGTTTTTAAGTGATATTTTTTGTTGTTGAGCTTTAATTATGGATACAACTTCTGAATGAACGGTGTCGTAGTGGTTAAGATCCCCTGGGGGTGCAAAATTCTTTTCTTTGCTGGCGCCAAAATGCCAAGCATATGTTTTGTAAGGTACAACAACGTTATTTGCTTGTATTAATACTTTATATTTACCTTCTGGTGTTTTACTAACTATAACGGCGCCACATTGGGTAGCAGTGTCAAATGAATCTTGCGCTATTACATTAGATAACTCCATCACCTCTCTTTTAGTGCCTAATATTTGTTTTGAATAATCTGCTTCTGGGTAATTTAAAGCATACTGCTTGGCTTCATTTTCATCATAAAATGGGCTTATAAGCTCATATTTAGTAACATTTTTAACTAATTGATAATACTCTGGGCGCGTATGAAAAGAATTAGCCCAAGAGCCATTCATAAACAATATTTTTTTAAACAAATTTTTAGCAATTATATTTGGTAAATCTCTTTGGCAATACTGCAAGGTATACACTTTATTTGGGCTAGAAGAAGCAATTACTTTATTTGATATATCTTTAATATCATTAATATTTAAAGTTTTAAATTTATCTTGGCCTTCAAAATTTTCTATAAATGGTTCTTCTGCAATGCCAAAAACAATATTATTTTTAGGCAAGTACTCTTTAACTAATTGTTTTATTCTTTGTTGCGATACTCTGCGCGGAGCAGCAACTAATATGGCATCTAAACTTCTTAAATCTTTTTTACTATTAAATGCTAAATCTAACCAATTAAAGCTGTTGGTTTTGTTCATAATATTTTATTTATAACCTTCTTCATGGGTTCAGATATGTTGTCAGCATATGTAATATCCTTAATATCTATCCATTCTAATTTTTGGCAGTCTGAGGCAGCCTTCATTTTAATGTTTGGGTCTATATCTTTAATTAAATAAGTGTTCCAAACAAATCTTTCTACTTCATCGTAACTTGCTTTTATATGATGCACAACTTTTGCGTAAGATATATTACCAACCCTAGAGTCAACTAGTTTTAGCTTAGATTCATCAAACAAAACACCTACTTCTTCTTTAACTTCTCTTAAAAGTTCTTGTTCAAATGACTTTTCCGTGCCATCTATATGACCGCCCGGCAATGTTAAGTAATTTGGTGATAATTGGTATTCTAATTTTCTGTGCTGAAACAGTACCTGTTTATTAGTGTTTAATACAATCAAATCGCATACAACACCCATCTTAGAGGTATTATGATATTTTGTTGCATACTTTTTATCGTAACTAATTATTTTTTTGCGAGCGTTTTTATATAACAGGGCATTTTGCAGCGGCGTATATTTAAGCTTTCTAAAATTCCATTCACACAAATCTGGCGCATCAAATGGTATGCAATGAAAATGAATATGTTCATTAACCGTACTTTGTGCGGTGGCTCCTTCTTTTTGTAAAAACTGAACGCCCTTAATACCATGAACATCTTTAATAATTTTTTTAGCAATATATGTAAACTTTCTTATGGTTTCCCATTCGGTTTGTGATAATTCTTTTGTAGAGCGAATGTGGCGACGCGGTACGATCATAAAATGGCCATCTATATAGGCAAATAAATTTACGGTCATTACTATACCGTTTTCTTCAAAAAAAATATATTTTTCGTTTAAATCACAAAAAGTACATTTGCCAACCGTTTGCCAAATATCGTCGTATTCATTATTAAAACGTGCATCTCTATACTTTTCTTGTTTTTGTTTAACGTCTTTAGATAAAATCATACTACTTTTCTTTAATTGGATCTTTACGATATTGCATATAATCTTTTAAGGTTTCGCTTAAGTGGCCGCCAATTGCTCTTTGTAAAATTTGAGTAGTAGAAATTTGGCTAGACTGGCGTTGTACCAAAAGTGGTTTGCCACCGTAACCAATAACAGTTTTATATTCGTTAGAGTTTTCAAAATCGGTTGTCCAATCTTCTTGCACTGTAATATATACATCTGGTTTTAATAGAGCAATACTAGGCTGACAACTTGGTTCTGGCAAAATTGTTACAAAAGCTACAGATTTTAAATATGTTAGCATTTCTGCACGAACCTTTTCGTCTAAAATTGGCTTATTAGGCCCCTTAACGTGTTTAATAGCAGTATTGCTACTAACACCTACCACTAAAACATCTCCATATTCTGCGGCCTTTTCTAAATATCTGCACTGACCAGCATGTATAAGGTCCCAAGAACCAGCCGTAAAAACAATTTTTTTATTATTTGCGCGCAGTTGATCACCCAATTTTAGTAATCCACTTTGCGGCACCAACCTTTTTTGCCAATTAATTTTACTCATTTTAGCCTTTCACTTGTTCATGTTTAATTATACCAAATTGTTGCAAAATATTACGAGTTCTTACATAATGTTGGTTTTTATGTAAACTTTCATAAGGGTTATGCGCTAAAAATTTGTAAAAATCATACAATAAAAAGTACAATATTATATTTGTTAAAAGATTGTTATTTAATTTTACTTTAGACAAACCTTTTTTATAGTAACCAGACGTTAAAAAAGATTTATATACTTGTGATGGATTTTTGTACTTACAATCTACATATAAAAAAGCTAAAGTACGGCCAATATCTATACCAACATAACCGTACGTAGTTTTTTCAAAATCTAAAATTCCACTTACAGATAGACCATCTATACTAAGGGTAGACATATTATCTTTATTATACAAAATATTACCTCTTACAAAATCCATATGCAAAACTTGTTGATTAGGCAGATTTTTACAGCTTAATATAGCACTACAAAGTGTTTTTATTTGCTTTACATCAACTTTTAATAATAACTTGTTTTGAATAGCGTCTAATACTTGGATATTTATAAAATATTTACACATTATATTTGTTAAACTAATAATATCATCATAAATATTGGGCAGGGGTTGATTGTAATTTACAAGCTTACCATGCATTACAGCCATAGAATAGCCTAAAAGTTTTAAGTGTTTTTTAGTATATGATTCCCATGCAATTGTATTACCCGGCAAGTAGTTATATAGCCCAGCAACACGTTTATAGCCTTTACTCTGTATAGCTAGTAATCTAGGGTCTATTTGAACCCTTGTTGGTAAACCCTGCTTAGCGAGCCAATCAGATACGCTAGAAGCTCGCTTTATACGATCTTCTACTTTTGGCTCTTGTTTAAAAAAAGTTAGATTAATAATTTGGTTAGATCTGGTAATTACCGGCCAAATTTCGTTTCTATATCCAGACTGAGATTTTAATATTTTTATATATTTAATATTGTATTTATTTAACACTGATTTAACAGTTTTTTCATTCATAAATTACAATTTATCTGAATTCTTGTTTTCTAAAGCGTAGATTCTATCGTGGTTAAGGCCAAAATAATGTGCCACCTCATGCCATACCGTATTAATAACCTGTCTGTTTAGCTCGTCTATATTAGATGCGTATTGTTCATGAGTATTTTTAAAAATTGTAATCTTATCTGGCAATGTAAGGGCATAGCCACCGCGCCTTTCGGTTAATGGCACGCCTTCGTAAAGCCCAAATAAAGATTGGCAAGGGCGCAAGCCCAGTGCCTGGCGCTGTTCTAAGCTTGGCTCGTCTTCTACAAAAAAAGCTATGTTATCTATTCTATCTGCGTATGGCTTTGGTACTTTAGAAATTGCATTTGTTACTATATCTTCAAATTCTTTCTGCGAGGTATGCATGTTTGATCCTTACTGCAAGGCAGAAGTAAGCCTTAATGCATTATCTACAAATTTTTCATGGCGCGGTCTTTTCATCCAAACATCTAAAGTTAGCTCTAGGCTATCATCTTTATATTGCTTTTCTATACGTCTCATAGTTTTTACAAAATCTTTACTATAAACCAATAAAGAAATCTCCATATTTAAATTAAACGATCGCATGTCCATATTGCTAGAACCAACTACCGCCACGTCATCATCTACTGTAAAATGCTTAGAATGCAAAACATAAGGCGATTTATATAGATATATCTTTACCCCAGCTCTAAGTAGAGCCTCGTAATATGAACGCTGCGCATGATAAACCATCATCTGATCACCAACTTCAGAAACATATAGCTCTACTTTAAGCCCTCTTTGAGCCGCTGTAGTTACCGCAGTTAGCATAGATTCATCTGGCACAAAATATGGGCTCGTTAAAATTATTTTATTTTTTGCGTTATACATTAAAGAAACAAAAAACTTTAAATTATTTTCTGCCTCAAACCCGGGGCCACTGGGAACAAGTTGGCAATCGTTATCTCCATAGTCTGTTAATGAATCTTTTTCGTGTTTTACATATTGCGTTAACAGCTCGTCTGATTCTGCGTACCAATCACCTATAAACACCGTGTCAAGCTCGTGCACAATAGGGCCCTTAAGCTTTAGCATAATATCAAGCCAATGTAAGCCCTTTTTAATATTCTTTTTTTTATTGTAAGTACTATCTATTAAATTTTGAGAGCCCATAAAGCCAATATTGCCATCAATAACTAATAATTTGCGGTGATTACGTAAATCGGGGCGCTGAAATTTACCTTGTAATGGCAAAATTGGTAACATTCTATGAAAATTAATTTCGTTGTTTTTAAAAAAATTAATCATTTTTTTATAACCAGGGTATTGCAAAGA
>JAUPVN010000118.1 GCA_030917025.1 Patescibacteria group bacterium
AAATCTTCTGGTGGAGATTTTGTTGGCGTAAACTTGCCATCCATTAAATCTATATGGATACGTTTTGCAAAACTGTTTAATAAATTTAATTGTTTATTAAACGTTTTCTCGTCTGTGGCTGTTACTGTTGGGCTAATATATTTCATTAATATAATTTTAGTCTGTTATAACTTTAATATCAAAGCCCGTAAACAAGCCAGAGCCGGTAATGCCCACTGTATTATTTATTATTGAATTTAATTCTTTAGGATCAATTACGGTTTTTATGGCAATATCCATAATTATATTGCCTTGTTCTGTAATAACTCCACCGTCTTTACCGCCAGCGGGCCGAATGTTGGGTGTTGCCCCTAAGCTATTTTGCAACTGATCTGTAACCAAATTTACTGCTTCTGGTATTACCTCTATGGGTAGAGGCATTTTTTGACCTAAATGGTCTACTAATTTAGATTTATCTACCAAAATATATCTAATATCAGAGCTAGCGCAAACTAACTTTTCGCGCACAAAAGCACCGCCACGGCCTTTAATAATATTGTTATTTGGGTCTACTTCGTCTGCGCCGTCAAAGTACCAATCTGGTTTTGCGTTTAATAGTGTGGTTTGTTTTAAACCAAGTTGAGTAATATATCCTGCAATTTCGTGCGAAGTAGCAATAAAAAGTAAATTTAGGCCATCTTTTTTTACCTTTTTAGACAATTCTATTAAAGTTAAAAAAGCCGTGGTACCAGAACCAACGCCTATAACCTGATTATTTTTAGCATACTGAGCTACTTGGCCAGCAATTTTTTGCTTAGCTTCTTTATTGCTAATTTCACCATTCCAAATTGGCTCAGAACTATTAAACCACTGCATAAAGCCCCCTTATTTATACACTCATGTTACCACAAATGTAGCATGCTACAACGAATCTAGCTCTGCATTACGCCTAATAAAACGAGGTGCAGCCGCAAAAGGAGTAGTCAAAAAATCTTCTATAATATTTTCAATTAAAACTTGATCGTGCTGGTACATTTCTGCAGAGATTGCAATAATATTAGCATCTTCGTCATTACGCATTACTTTGGCAGCTTGGCGGCTCCAACCAAAACCTGCTCTAATGCCCCTAAAACGATTTGCAGCCATAATCATTCCTTGGCCGGTGCCACAAATTAGTATAGCTCGTGCATCATCGTCTTCGCTAGATAATACCTTATGAACAGCCCTACCTGCAAAAACCGGAAAATCATCATCTGGGTTTAAACTTTTTGCGCTATCATCTTCTACGTCGTATCCGCGGTCTTTTAAATATGCAATAATGTCATTTTTTGTTTCAAAACCTCTGTGATCTGCTGCTACAAAAATCTTCATAATAATTACTCTATATGAGCCTCTTGCGGGCCAGCAAACGTAGTAGCTGGGTCTTCTTGTTTTGCGCGTTGCAACTGGGCCCCTACGTCTGCCGTAAGCTCTATAAGCCTATTGCAATAGCCCCATTCGTTGTCGTACCAAGCAACTACTTTAACTAAGTTGTCTGCAACTACATTTGTAAGGCTTAAATCAATTATGGCACTATGGCTATTACCAATAAAATCGCAAGAAACTAAGGGTTCGTCTGTAACAGATAATATTCCCTGGTAATAAGGTTCTTTTGCCGCTTTAATAAATGCATCGTTAATTTCTTGTACGCTTGTGTTGCTTTTTGTAACTACTACAAAATCTGCCAAACTAACCACTGGCGTGGGTACTCTTACACTTAAACCCCCAAAAACTCCGGCAATTTGCGGTAATGCAATGCCTGCAGCAATAGATGCTCCTGTAGTTGTTGGAACAATATTTTCTGCTGCGTTACGAGATTCTCGCAAGTCTTTGGCAGGTGCATCTAGCAATTTTTGACTTGGTGTATAACTATGAACAGTTGTCATCATAGCCTTTTCTATGCCAAAATTTTGCTCTAAAATGTCCATTACGGGCGTAATGCAGTTTGTGGTGCAACTAGCATTGCTAATTATGTCTGTTGCGTTATCTAGGGCGTCTTCGTTTACCCCTAATACAACCGTTGTTGCACCATCGCCTTTTGCGGGCGAACTTAACACTACTTTTTTAGCACCAGCTTGATCTATATGTGATCTAGCTTTATTAGGATCAACAAAATGCCCCGTGCATTCAATTACAACATCTACTCCAATTTCTCCCCATGGCAAGGTAGCTGGGTCAGATTGCCTATAAACTTTTATAGATTTATCATTAACAATTATGTTTTCTTCATCATAAGAAACATTGTGCACATATGGACCATAGTTACTATCGTGCTTTAACAAATAAGCAAGTGTTTTGGTATCTGTTAAGTCATTAATCGCTACAACCTCTATATCGTTACGTTCAAACGCAACCTTAAAGGCATTACGGCCTATCCTGCCAAATCCATTTATTGCAACTTTTGTTACCATATATTATAACCTTTCTTAAAGTTATTTCTGCTTATGGTTATAAGTATAGTTTAAACAATAAATATCCGCAAATAACCCTTATACTAAGAACTACTATTTGTTTTGTAGCGTTCTATGCAATCGTTTATTATGGCCTTGGCGTCATTAACATCACCCCAACCTTGCACATTTGTGCTGCCAGGCTTGTAAAGATCTTTATAGTGGCTAAAATGATGTTCAATTTGTTGCTGCCATCGTTCGCCTAAGTCTGCTAAACTCTTTACTTTATTATTTGTATGCCTATCGTCTGCTGGCACAGCAATAACTTTATGATCCATTTCGCCATCATCCTCAAAATTTAGTACTCCCACAATTGTAGCCTCTAACCAAATACCTGTTGGTAAAGGTTCGTCTGTTACTACTAAAACATCTAGTTCGTCTCCATCTTCATCTAAGGTTTGTGGAATAAACCCATAATTTACAGGTTTGGCAAAAATTGCTGGCTCTACTCTATCTAACATAAAAGCTGCGCGCGTTCTATCCCACTCTATTTTATTTGTACTACCTTTTGGGATCTCTATTACACAATTAATTTTGCCGTCACTTACATCACCTACTGTTAAAACTTTATTAAAATCAGCCATTATTATTACCTTTCTTTTATTAGTTCTTTTTTATAGTATACAATACTTAGTATGAATATAATTGCGCATCATGGCAAAAAAAAGCATCAAAAAGGCGATATATTACCGCAACTTATTTTTAGCAGTAAACAAAAAGTTTTAGCTTTAGAACTTGATATTCAGTATACAAAAGATAATGCAATTATTATTTACCATAACAAAATTTTGCCAAGCGGATTACCTATAAAAGATACCAATTTAAAAAATATTCAATCAGAATTGCCACATATACACACCTTAAACGAGGTTTTTAAAGTGCTGCCAAACACGCCATTATTTATAGAATCTAAAACAAATGGCACAATTGCCAAATCTTTAAATTTACTTAAAAAACGCCAAAATTACGCAGTGGCAAGCTTTTGTAAAGATGAAATATTAGCAACAAAAATACACTTACCGCACATTAACACCTTTTTATTGCAACATTACCATCCTTTTGGCCTAATAAAAAGTGCTATAAAAGTG
This sequence comes from Patescibacteria group bacterium, assembly GCA_030917025.1. Classification (GTDB taxonomy): domain Bacteria; phylum Patescibacteriota; class Saccharimonadia; order Saccharimonadales; family CAIOMD01; genus JAUPVN01. The sequence continues at coordinate 3,557 of JAUPVN010000118.1, forward strand.
CATGCAAACGGTATTGGCTATAATAAAAATTGGCTTTTTCTTTTGCCTTATTATTATTGGCAATGCAAGCGCAAAAAATTAAGTATTTATGTATATACAATTAATACACCCTGGATATCAAAATTAATTATTAAACTTATGCCGCAAGTTATTATTTGCACAGATAACCCGCAAGATATACTAAATACCAATGAAAAATAAAAAAACTGTATATATTATTGCTATTGTTGGAGTATTATTTGGGCTATGCATTGGCGCATTATATTTATTTTTGAGCGGCAGCCAAAAATCAAACGATTCTATACCGCAATCACCCCCCAGCGTGGTTATAAGCGCGGCAGAGCTATCTAACCATAGTACTGCGGCAGATTGTTGGGTTGTTTTGGGTGGCGTGGTCTACAACGCTACTACGCTCATAAACAATTATCCCCAGTACTCTAATGCCATATCAGGCGTTTGTGGCAAAGATGGTTACAGCGTTTTTGTAGACCAAAAATATAGCCAATCTGTAATAGACCAAAAAGATATACCAAAACTAAAATCAGAACTCACGGCTAATAAAATTGGCGTAATAGCACCTTAAACAGTTAAAAACTATTGAGGGAACAGTAAAGAATCTATTTCTTGAACAAGCCCGTTAGTGGCTTTTAAATCTGCATTAACTATTAAAGTTTTTTGGCCTTTGGCATCAATTATATATACACTACCGTCTGTTACTTCTACTTTGACTTCTTGGCCTTGCAGGGTTTTTATTAACTGCCCATTAGTAAGTTGGCTTGTTGTTATTTCTGCAGGAATTATATTGTATTTTAATACATCGGCCAACTTTGCTTGGTTTTCTGGCTTTAATAAAGTATCTAAGGTACCTTCTGGCAAATTATCAAAGGCTTGATCGTTTGCTGCCAAAACAGTGTAAGGGCCTGCTCCTTGCAATGTAGCCGTTAAGCCAGCCGCCTCTATGGCCTTATTCAATGTAGTAAAATCGTTATAATCGTTAATTGTACCAACAACATCTAGCGTTGGGTTTTGCTGGCTAGTTTTTGCAGTTGTAGTAGCATTGTTATCTTTTTTTACAAACATGTAGGCAGCCCCTGCGCCAATTATTAACACTGCAATAACTACTATGGTTATAATTTTAGATTTTTTACTCATTTTATTATCCTTATGCTATTGATACCTTTATTATACACCAAACAAACCATAACCACATAGCATATAAAATACTAGTATTGCATAATTGTATATAGTATTGTTAATATACATTTATATTAACAATAGGAGAAGATAATGATAAGTAGTTATGATCGACTAACACTTGACCGAATAGATCACATACACTGCTCTGTTTCTACAATAGTGGATGTTGGAGCAGCAGCTTGTGGGAGTAGAGTTGAAGAATGGGAACCCCCAAGACTACAACCCTTAAGATTGGTAAATACTGGTCCAAAAGAAGAAACCACCACTGAGGGGCGAGATTTACCATCAAATCCTTATCCGTGGTAGTGCCACGAACAAATAAATATTTAGCTCTTATTACTATTTAAGTTTTTTCGATATGTTCGCGGATGCGGAGGGCGGCGGTGGCACCTTCGCCAACGGCAGTAGCAATTTGCATGGTAGCGCCGCTACGCACATCTCCCGCAGCAAAAACACCTTTTAAAGATGTTTCTAAATTATTATCTGTTA
>JAUPVN010000119.1 GCA_030917025.1 Patescibacteria group bacterium
AACCCGTGACCCAGAGCTACGAACAACCACTGGCGGCCAGAACGTTTGTAATTTTACACTCGCTTTAAACCGTAGTTATAAAGATTCTAGCGGTGACTGGAAAGAAGTAACAGATTATATAGACGTTATTGCGTGGGGCCCGTTAGGGGAGCGTGTTAACCAATATCTTAAAAAAGGTAGTCAAGCACTTGTAAATGGTCGGTTACAGTACCGTGCTTGGGAACAAGATGGCCAAAAGCGCAACAAAGTAGAAGTTGTTGCAGCCGATGTAACATTTTTGGGTGGTAAAGGCGATGGTGGTGGCTCAGCAGGATCTCAAACTCCTCAGCAATCCACACCAGCTCAAGCCCCTAAAAAAGATAATCCATCAACAGATATAAGTGACGAACCAATAGATTTAAGCGAGATACCATTCTAATGTATAAAAAAGAACAAGAAATTGTAAAGAAAGCTAAACGAAAGCCAATTACTGGTGCCGTTTATTTTGATTATAAAGATGTAAAAACCTTGCAGCGTTTTGTTAACCAATTTGGCCAAATAGAAGGCCGAAAGCGTACTGGTTTAACAGAAATGCAACAACGACGTTTAGCGCGAGCTATAAAGCAAGCAAGACATATTGCATTGTTGCCATTTGTATCAAATCGTTAATTAAATTATAGAGCATAAATTATGGCATTTGGAATAACAGATTTAAAAAAAGGTGCCGTCTTTCAGATGGATGGCCACCCTTATAAAGTGCTAGAATACAGCCAAAAAGTTATGGGCCGTGGAGGCTCTATAGTTAACGTACGCATAAAAAGCTTAATAGATGGCAAAGTTTTAGAAAAAACCTTTAAAGGTAACGAAGTTATTGAACAAGCAGACGTGCAATATAGTAATGTTCAGTACCTGTATAACGATGGTGCTAAATATTATTTTATGAACGACGATACTTATGAACAAATAGAGCTTTTAGCAGACTTGTTAGATGGCCAAACCGGCTATTTAAAAGAGGGTGATAAAGTTAAAGCTCAAAGTTTTAACGGTAATGTAATAAATATAGACCTGCCTAAAAATATATTTTTAAAAGTAACTTATTGTGAAGATGTTGTTAAGGGAGACACCGCAAATAGTGTTCAAAAAGATGCAACCCTAGAAACAGGCTTATCAATAAGGGTACCTTCATTTATTAAGCAGGGCGACGTTGTATCTGTAGATACAGAAACAGGCACGTATAGAGAACGCAAAAAATAAGTAATTTGTTGTAAGGTAATTATTATGACAAAGCAAAAAGTTCAATTAGCCAGTTACTTGCGGCATAAACAGCTAGTATCATCAACTTCACAGGCAGAAAGCTACATTAAGCTAGGTGCTGTTTATGTAGATAGTAAGCAAATTATTAACCCAAAATATTACGTTAATCCTAATTCTAACATCGAACTTAAGCTACAAACAAAATATGTAAGTAGGGCAGGGTTTAAGCTTGCAAGTGTAGTAGATGTTTTTGGAATATCTTTTAAAGATAAAATAGTGCTAGATGTTGGTAGCAGTACTGGTGGTTTTACAGATTATGCTTTGCAGAATGGTGCTAAAAAAGTAATTGCGGTAGAATTGGGCACTAAGCAACTGCACCCAAGGTTATATGGCAACTCTAAGATAGAGTTATATGAGCAAACAGATATTCGGGATGTAGCCCTAAAGCCAATTAATAACAGTAATATAACAGATAATAACGTGGTTTATATTGCAAAATCTCCAGATATTATTGTAATAGATGTTAGTTTTATATCTTTAAGGCAAATATTGCCACATATAGATAAATATATTGCCGGTCCTAAAACGCAAATTTTAGCAATGGTTAAACCTCAGTTTGAGGCAATGTCTACAGATAAAAACAAGGGTATTATAAAAAACGAAGCCATTAGGCGCAACATCTTAAAAGATTTTGAGTTGTGGGCTAAAAAGTATTTTGTAATTATAAATAAAGCAGATTCTCAAATTTTTGGTACTAAGGGTAACCAAGAACGCTTTTATTTGCTAAAAAAATTAGCCTACATTATATATTAGACGTTAAATTTAAATTCTACTACGTCGTTGGGTTGCATAATATAGGTTTTGCCTTCTGTGCGAACTTTGCCAGCAGATCTTGCGGCAGCCAAAGATCCTGCAGTAATCAAGTCGACATAACTTACAATATCGGCTGCTATAAAACCGCGTTCAAAATCTCCATGGATTACCCCAGCAGCTTGGGGCGCGGTTGAATCTTTTTTAATTGTCCAGGCTCTAACTTCTTTTTCTCCGGCGGTTAAATAACTTTGCAACCCTAGTGTGCTGTAGGCGGCATGTATAAGTTGTAGTAAGCCAGATTCTTTTACGCCGTATTCTTGTAGCATTTCTGCTTGGTCTTGTTTGCTAAGTTCGCGCAGTTCGTCTTCTAGCTTGGCGTTTACAAATAAAGCTTTTGCTGGGGCAGCAATATTTGCAAGTTCTGATTTTTTGTTGGTGTCGGATAGAGTTTTATCGTCTACGTTAAATAAATATATAATTGGTTTTGCAGTTAAAAGTTGCAAATCTTTATACTCGGCAATTTGTAGTCTTAAAGATTCGTCACTAAAAATTGGTTTGCCATTATCTAACATTGCTTCTGCTTTTTGGTATAGCTCTAGCTTTGGATTAAGCTTGCTGTTGGCACGAGCCTCTTTTTGCAAACGAGGCAAGGTTTTGTTAATAGTTTGCAAGTCGGCCAAAATTAGCTCGGTATTAATAACATCTATATCGTTTTTTGGGTGTAACTCGTTATCTACATGAATAACATTACCATCTGTAAAATCTCTCACTACCTGAACAATTGCAGCACATTCGCGAATATGGCTTAAAAATTGATTACCAAGGCCTTCTCCTTTGCTAGCACCGGCCACTAAACCCGCAATGTCTGTAAACTCTACCGTAGCAGGCACAATCTTTTTGCTGTTATAAAGTTTAGCTAAAGCATCTAACCTTTCATCTGGGATAGGCACTATACCACTGTTTGGCTCAATTGTAGCAAAGGGGTAATTAGCTGCTAAAACACTATTATTAGTTAATGCGTTAAATAAAGTACTTTTGCCAACATTTGGCAAACCAACAATAGCAATAGAAAGACTCATTTAAATTTATTGTAACAGATAATCTATTTTTTATAAAAAATGGTTGCGCTGTAACATGCTTATGTTACTATAGATGGTATGAGTGTCCTAAATGGCGTCTCAGACTTTTTTGGCCTCGATATTGGTACTTCAGCTATAAGGCTAGTCCAGTTAAGAGGGAGTGGGCCCGTAAAAGCATTAGCAAAATATGCACTTACACCAGTAGATACAAAAATAGTTCTGTCAGATGCAAAATCAGATCAACAAAAAGTAGCAAACGTTGTAAAAGACCTTGTTAGCCAGGCAAAAGTTTCAACAAAAAACGTTGTAGTAGGCTTGCCATCTCAGCGTGTATTTACTTCTGTAATAGATATTGAACGCTTAAATCATAGCGAACTTGCTAAAAATATTAGGTTTCAGGCAGACACAATTATTCCCACCCCGTTAGAAGAAAGTAAAATAGACTGGGCCGTTTTGGGTGATTCGCCAGTAGATACAGCAAAGCTAGAAGTACTTATTTCTAGTATTCCAAATACTTATGTAGAACAAAGGTTAGATATTTTAGAAGCCATTGGTCTTAACGTAATAGGTTTTGAACCAGATACCATAGCGCTTGCAAGAGCACTAACTTCACCAGACGACACTACTCCACAACTTATTGTAGATATAGGTACGCATTATAGTGATCTTGTTATTGTTGCTAATAACGGGCCAAAATTAAATAGATCTATCCCAACTGGTTCAGAAAACATTATTAAATCGGCTGTACAAGGCTTAAACATAGATGAAAAGCAAGCCGAACAGTTTGTATATAAGTTTGGCCTTAATAAAGATAAGCTAGAGGGCCAAATATATAGTTCTATTATAGGTACTGTAGATATTATTGTTGG
>JAUPVN010000120.1 GCA_030917025.1 Patescibacteria group bacterium
AGCTTTACTTGGTAAAGATATTAGCATTAACCGATTATTAATGGCAAAAACCTTATTTAATCAATAATAGTAGAAAAATTATATAAATATTGCTACTGTAACAAGATGAAGACAATTACATTATATTGGCCCAAAGTAATTAAATTTTTAACAAAAATACCAGCTACACTAAGTTTAATATTTATAACATTATTCATTGGTGCTTATACTAAGGCGCTCTGGGTTTCGGCGGAACAATCGGGCTTAGTAGACAAATATGGATATGGCCTAGAGGCACTTAAAAACGGCGAATTAGCAAATATTTTTATAGGTGCTTTTATTTCTCCTGAACCCTGGATGTATATTACAGTAATGATACCTTTACTAATTGGGGGAGGCTATTTAGAATACCGATACGGTGCAATTAAAATGATAATAGCCCTTATTGCATCACATATTTTTAGTGTTTTATTTATTGCCGGTATTTTACTTATTTTTAGTAACCTAAACGTTGGCTGGGCAGTTGAACTCTCTAAAACCTACGATGTTGGCATGTCTAATGCTGCGTTTGGTGCACTTGGCGCAGCCACCGCGGGGCTAGCTGTGTCTTTAAAAATACGGCTAAGAGTAGGTATTTCATTATTCTTATTAGCTATGGTTTTATTTAGTGGCAGCATCTGGGATCTAACTCATTTTACGGCATTTGTATTTGGAATAATTATTGGCCCATGGATAATTGGTTCTAGCATTAAGCTAAAAAAACCAGCAATAAAAAACATAGATAAAAGGATAGTGACTTCTATGATTGTGCTATTTATTGCAATTGCAAATATAATAACTAAGGTTTACCCCGGAAACGGGGGATTACTTGCGTTTAACGAGCCAAATGCCGTTCATTCGGCTTCTACTGCTATAATGCTAGTTTCTTCTGCTATATACATCCTAATTAGCTATGGGCTTTACAGGGGAAGATACTATGCATGGGTAGTGTCTTTAGTAATGGCCACTGTAATAATTTTATCATCATTTTTTGAACCAAATAATAGCCTTTTTGTATTTGATTTAATTGTTGGTATATCTTTAATGCTAATGCTGATTGCGTTTAAAGACAGCTTTAAGGTAAAAGCTAATAAAACAACCGCACAGCAGCTTATTTTAGCTAGCCTTATTACAGCTGTAGTCATTTTTGCAACACATATTATGATAATTTACGTTTTAAAGCAAAGTTTTACGCCAACGCCAAGCTTAACAGATTCGCTAAAAGAATCACTTCACCAAACCGTAGGTATACCAGAAAGCATTTTAATCCCTAAAAATACCACAGCAAGATTAATAACAGAGTTTATTGATACTTTTTGGGTAGTATATTTACTTATAATAATGACTGCGCTTGTAATATCTACTAGCCGTAATCACAGTAATAAAGTATCTAAAGAAGACTATACTGAGCTTTTAAAACTAAAGGGCGGTAGTAACATTGCCTGGATGGGCACATGGCCCCAAATAAGATATTGGAGCACCCCAACAAAAACTACAATAATTGCTTACCGTCTTATAAATAATGTAGCAATAGTTCTATCGGACCCCATTGGATCTTACCAATCTAAAACAAAAGCACTCAAGCAATTTGATGAATATTGTTATATAAAGGGTTGGGAAGCTGCGTATTTTTCTGTTGATAATAAAACAAAAAATTACTTGAAGTCTTGCGGATATAGCGGTGTACCAATAGGAGAAGACACAATAATAAAATTACCCACCCTAGAATTTACCGGAAAATCGTGGCAATCTGTAAGGTCTGCCATTAATAAAGCAAGCAAACTTGGTATTACAATGAAAACAATAAACTATAATGATGCTCCGTTATCAATTAAAGACCAGCTACACACAATTGCGGATAGCTGGGTTGCAGATAAATCTTTACCAGAAATGGGATTTACACTAGGAACCCTAGAACAAGCTAAAGACCCAGCGGTAATAATGAACTTAGCCATAGACGGCGAAGGTACTATTCATGGTATGACAAGCTGGCTACCAATTTATGGTAAAGGCAAGCAAATTGGGTGGACAATTGATATTATGCAACGCCGTTTAAGTGAACAAACCATGCCAGGAGTTATTGAATATTTAATTGCAGAAAGTGCAATGGTTTTTAAAAATAAAGGTTACGATTGCATAAGTTTATCTGCTGCCCCACTTGCCAGTGCAAAAGATCCTAACGGTGCTTTAGAAAAACTACTTAAATTCATGTCTGTAAGGCTAGAACCTTACTACGGGTTTAAAAGTCTTTATAATTTTAAAAAGAAATTTAATCCTATTCACAATACTATATATCTATGCTACAAAGACCCCGCAAAGTTACCGGCAATAACTATGGCAATAACTAAAGCCTATACAAACGATAAAAGTCTTATAAAGACCGCGCTTGCAACCATAAAATAATACTTTTTAATTGCAAATAATACTGCTATAATAAGCACATAAAATAACCATAAAGGTAATTATATGGATGATATAAAAATTCCATCACAAAAACAAAACAATCAAGAGCGGGCTTTCCCAACAGAAGCTTCACTCACTAGTCCCCAAAAAAAATTTATGCCAGAAGAGGTAATAGATATGTCAAAAAATAATCAAAGCCCAATTAATAGTCCTAAAAAGCACTTTAAAATTACAAAAAAACAATTAATTATTGTTAGCATTATTGTAATCTTAGCCATTGCTGGTGCACTATATTATTTTCTATTTTATAAAAAAGATCAACCTGTTAATACAACAGTTACAACTACAAAAAAAGAAGAACCACCCAAACCTCCAACCTCTCCTTTAACGGGTAGAGTTGTAGAGTCAGAGGCAATAGCAAAACGGCCAGTTACAGCAATAATGATAGAAAACAGCCCAGATGCTCGTCCACAAAGTGGGTTAAAACAAGCAGACACCGTAGTTGAGGCTGTAGCAGAAGGCGGTGTAACACGTTTTATGGCTGCTTATCTAGAGTCTACACCAGATTACATTGGGCCAATCAGGAGCGCTAGGCCATATTATGTAGATTATGCTTTAGCATTTGATGCGTCTTATGCCCATGTTGGTGGCAGCCCAGAGGCTTTAAGTGATATTAAAACTCTTGGGGTAAAAGATCTTGATCAATTTTTTAACCCAGATGCCTACTTTAGAATAAACAGCAGATACGCTCCACATAATATGTATAGCGACTTTACAAAGTTAGATGCCCTAAACCAATCAAAAGGCTACACATCAAGTAAATTCACTCCGTTTGAACGTAAAATAGACGTGGCTCAAACTCCTACTGCAAATAGTGTTTCGTTCTCTCTTTCTGGAGCAACTTATAACCCTACTTTCACCTATGATGCTGCAACTAATAGCTACATCAGATCTCAGGCCGGCAGTAATCATAATGATTTTAAAAGTGGAGAACCAATTAACCCTAAAGTTGTAGTTGCAATTGTACTAGATAAAAGTTCTGATGGCTATAATACAATATACCAAACCAGCGGCAGCGGAACAGCATATATCTTTCAGGATGGTATAGTTAGCCAAGGCTCATGGAATAAACCAGATAGAAAATCTAGCGTTACACTAAATGATAAAAATGGCTTGCCAATGAAACTAAACGCCGGGCAAACTTGGATAACCCTGGTTGGATCTCCAGGTGATATAAACTATCAGCCATAATGATCACATACTTACAACCCCTAAGAGAAAGTATCTGGCTAAAGATTATACTAGTTACATTATTTAGCCTTTTGTCTGGTGTAATAGCTTATGTGATCCTAACAAAATATATTACTGTTTCACCTTATGTGGCAGCATGTTCATCTTTAGCAATTACATTTATTGTTTCGGTAATAATTAGTAAAAGAGTGGCTGATCAGGCCATGGCGTCTACCAATTTACTGGTAAGAGCCTTAATTATTGGTCTTGATGATAGCCCCGAAATAGAAAAACCAGATGCTAAAGATATTATTAAACCATCTAGAGAATACCTAATTAAATTAGCTGAACGCGCTATGGACATTAACGTAGCCATAAAAAGCACCAATCAAGCAGGGCTCTCTAAGATGCATTTTTATCAAGCGGTTGCGGATTCTATTGCTGTGCCAATAATTGTAGTTAGCTCAAAACAAATTATAACTTATGCAAATAATGCAGCTATTAAATACTTAGAGCTTTCCCCAGAAAAAATTATAGGGCAATATTTTTATGATGCATGTAATTTATCTTTTGTTGGTGGCAGCACACTTGAATCGTGGCTAGAATCGGCAAAAGACGGCTCAAATAAGCAAAATGAAATTTGGGAACGAGTAAGGTTAAACTTAGCAGAAGATAAACGAAAGCAATTTGATCTTGCGGCTCATTACATAAAAGACTCTGATAAAGATATAGAACTTACCTTAGCTTTTTTTGACAGAACCTTACACTACGAAAGAGACGATCACGACCTTAGCTTTGTGTCGCTTGCTGTTCACGAACTACGTACCCCCTTAACAATAATGCGTGGATATATAGAGGTTTTTGAAGACGAATTAACCGAAAGCTTAAACTCAGAACAAACAGAATTTATGCATAATATGTCTGCTAGCGCTCAGCAACTAGCTGCCTTTGTTTCTAGCATTTTAAATGTTGCCAGAATAGAAGAAAATGCTCTATACCTACACTTAAAAGAAGAAAACATTAAAAAAGTACTAGAAGAAGCATGTAAAAATATGCAGCTTAGAGCACGTGTACACGATAAAAATATAGTAGTAAATATTGATGATAATTTACCAACTGTTGGTATAGATAAAGTTAGTATTTTTGAAGTTATGAATAATCTTATTGATAACGCCATTAAATACACGCATACAAAAGAGGATATTACAGTTAAAACCACACTAAAAGATGGGATGATTGAAACAACCGTAAGCGATAATGGTATTGGGATTGCCAGTAATGTTATAGGACACGTATTTGATAAATTTTATAGAGCTCATAAAAGTAAAAATAGTATTGGTGGTACGGGTTTAGGGTTATACTTATCTAAAGCTATCATAGATGCTCACGGTGGAACAATTTGGGTTAAAAGCAAAGAAGACCAAGGAAGTACATTTGGATTTACTGTGCCAATCTATAGCGATATAGCAAGCCAAATAAAAGATAGTCAAAATAAAGAAATCGTAAGGGGCGCTCATGGTTGGATTAAAAACCATACGCTTTACAGGGGGTAATATGGATATTAAAGAACCAAATGGTATAAGAATATTATGCATAGAAGACGAACATTTTATTAGTGAACTTTACGCCCGTGCATTAAGAAGGGCAGGCTATGATGTAACTACACTTGTTAGCGGCGACGATGGTTTAAGGGCGGCCCAAAAAGATAATTACGATATTATTATGTTAGATTTAATGATTCCAGGCATGACGGGCTTTGAAGTTTTAAGAGAGCTAAATAAACACCAGCCAAAACTAAAAGCAAAAATAATTATAACCACAAATCTAGATCAAGACGAAACATCAAAAGACGAAATAGAAAAGATGGCTGATGGTTACTTAATAAAAGCAGAATTTACGCCACGACAACTTGTTACAATTATTGATGATTTGGTATCTGGAAAAAACATTAACGAAAGCCTAATAGAGCCAGCTTAAATAATATTATAAAGTTGGGGCTTGTTTAGACTCAGCTAGCTGGATAGCGTTGTATATTCTTTGTATAACCGGAGATAAGAATGTATCATCAAATATGCCCAAAACCCAAAAAACAAAAGCAACAACAATGGTACCACCAATAAATATACCAAAACCTTGGCCAATGCCTTTTACAAAAGACATATAAAATAATCGCTTTTTAGAAGTATAGGCTGTTTCATAAACATCTAACATATACCTGCCTAATTGTTCAAAATCTTTTGGTTTCATACTAGCTTTTGGTTGTTTGTCTTGTGTTTTTTTAGTAAACATATTAAATACATTGTAGCATTAAGATTGCTTAAAGTGCTATAATATATACATGACTAACAATAACAATACCCCAGCCCAAGATACCACAGAAAGTTGCGAATGCAACTGCCAAGACAAAAATAATTGCAAAACAGAAGATAACAAAGAATGTAAAAACTGTTGCTGCAAAGACCAAAACGCCACATGTAAATGCAATTCTAACGACTGTTGCAATATAGATAAATCTTGTTAAAATAAATACTGTTTACAATATATTTCTATTCTAAAAGGTTTATTAGGTATGAAACAAGTTCATGATCATTTAAAAGTGTCTACTAATTCTAGCAATACAGGAATTATTGGTGCAGGTAAGCTAAGCTCGTATAAATGGCCAGGTGCTATTTCTGTTGCAGAACTTATTAATAATAAAACTTATACTATTGGCCAAATAAACAATGCCAAACAAAAACTCAATAACTATTACGTTAAAGTAAATAGTAGCGCCAAAACTCGCTGTATAGATGGCAGGCAAGACCCAAAGCTAGATAGCACAAACATTGGCCCTCAAGTCCCTGGAGGTTCCCTAGGGGCTGCATTAGCATATCGCTTAGGGGCCCATAAAGAAGATCCAACAAAAACTACTTTCTTGCAAGACACAAATTACATAATAAATAAGTTATTAAGCTTTGGCCTTAAACCGGGTGGCCACAGAGATGTCTTTAACAGCACTACGCAAAGTCATAAAGTTGGTTGTGGCGCTCTAGACAATATGGAGCATATATTAAAAACCATGCTAGATCCAAAACTCGTTAATAACCATAAATGTATCGTACAAAATCTGCTTAATAATGACTACGCTGGTGATATATATTTGTGTAATTTAGGTATGGCAACAATATTAAACTGCCAATCAGAACGCTATTTTATGGATAAGCAAAATGCCCTAGATATTTTAGAAAAAAATAATAAAAGTAGCATTGCAACTTTATCTGGTTCACATAATGAGGTTTTTGTGATTATTAATTATGTCTCTGATACTACTTTTGATTCTAATAGATTCTCTAAAGAAAACAATGGTATGCAAGCATTTGGCTATGATATATGGAGAACTAAGCAAGTTGCTGAACTTATTTTTCCAGGGCCAAAACATGCAACAGATAAATCTAAATATATAGTTGCCAGAGTAATGTTTACCGTTGCAACACTTATGGCGCTAACAGATGGCTCCCTAGAGCTGCTTTATAGAGTGAGCAAATGAACCAAGAGTTAAAAACTTGTAATTCATTAACTATATCCACAGCTGGCTCACAGGAAGACCCAGAATATATTGCATTTTCTAATATAAAGACAGATATAAGCGCAGTAATGGGATTATTAAAAAAATATAACGTTGCCAACAATACTTATATTAAAAGAAATAAAATATTTGAACATGAAGTATTCTTAACTTTTTTGGGTGAAGGTAAAAAAAGAGATGAGACAATTATGGTTTCTAATAATGTTAATTTAAGAGATTTTGCCAAATATATAATTAGAATGACAACCCCAAGATAGTTAAAATTTATTTATTTAATTATTATAGATAATAAAGCTTATGGTATAATTAATACTATAAAAATAAATTGGATATAAAAATGATAAACAAAAAAGTGGGCAAAGCAACAGATAGCGATATTGCTAATGCAGCAGCAAAAACACACTTAGACAATGCAGGGGTAAACAATAAAACAAATCATCATAAGCTAAAGCCACACCACGCAAAGCCGTATAGAAAAAGACATTACGGTAGCTTAATTATTTTAGTTAGTTTTTTATTTATATCTAGCCTACTTCTATTAGATTTTAGTGTAATTATTAACCACAATACTAATAACGCAAAAAATTACTTAAGTAATAATTTTGCTACTCCAGCATTAACAGAACAAACTATTTCTTCTAGTTACGGTTATAAATTACAATACAACCCAAACAAATATTACGCCGCTGGTATAACATCTACAGACAATAAACTATACGTTGGCACGGATTTATCTAACACAAAAGATTATAAAACAATTGTAATATCATCTAGCCCCATAAATAGAAATAGTAACGCTGGGTCAATCACAATTAATTATTTAAACGATAATGCTCAAACAAATAATGCAAATCTGCAAAAAGACTTAGTTGATTCTGAGTCTAGTCCGAATAGTGAGCTTGTTCTTACTAACAGTAGTGATGTTGAGATTAATAATGTAACATTCTTAAAAACAAATTGGCAACGCCAATACAACGGTGATAACAGTATACCTCAGTTAAGCGCCCTAGTAACTACTTACTCTGGTAATGTTAACGGTAGCCCTATGACCATAGTTATTAATCATGGGCTAACAAAAGAAAACACAGATTACATAAAAATTATAGAAAATCTAAATTTTGATAATAATGTTCCTTTACAAAAATCATCATCTACACAAGTTGATTCAAAGCCACTAAGCTCTAAAAGCGTACTAGACAATATATTATTTAGCGGTATAGCTTCGGCAGCAGAAAGTAGCACAGTACCATCAGAAAAAATTGCTTCTATGTACAGCCCGGCGGTTGTACGAATATATAATTTGTATTGCCAAAACGCAAAAATCGATAATGTACAATACCTTAAAACAGTATGTAATGGGGGAGTTGGCTCTGGATTCTTAATAAGCAGCAATGGATACATAGCCACCAACGGCCACGTAGCAAGCTCTTCTATTAAAGAAATGCTTATCGCATACGCAATTGAAGGAATATACCTAGGAGACGATACAATTATTAACAAATTATATTCAATTGCTGGCGGTACAGATAACGATCTAATGGGCAAAACGCAACAAGAGGCGGCTGGCATAGTATTTGATAAAATATATCAAATACCAGATAACAGGTTTAGCTCAGATACCTCTACCCACAATATGCTGGTGACACTGGGTGAAAATCAACCAAACGTTGAAGAATTAAAAAACTTAACAGCAAAAAATGAAGAATTTACAGAAACAGAAAATATTAAATTAGCAAAACCCGTTGCAATTGATTACAGAGCATACGATGGTATCAACGGCTTTAAAGCGTCTGATGTTGCCCTGATAAAAATAGAAGGCTCTAACTATCCAAACGTAAAGATTGGAAATTTTGACCAAGCAACTCAGGGAGCCAATCTGAATATTATTGGGTTTCCTGCAGGCGCAAGCGGAAACGGGCTAGTAGAAGAAAAAACTAGTAAATCTACTCTTACAACCGGAAAAGTTACGGCCATAAAAGATGTTAATGGCAGCAATAATAAATTAATAGAAACAGATAGTACAATTGGCCATGGTAACAGCGGGGGGCCAGCATTTTTAGACAACGGCGAGGTTATAGGAATAGCAACCTATACTATAGATGGTTCTGGTGATGGAGATGGAGTATTCAATTATGTTAGATCAATTTCTGACTTAAATGCACTAGCAGAAAAATCAAATATTACATTTCTTAACGAAAGCAAAACTCAAGATGAATGGAACAAAGGAATAGATAATTTTTACAAAGCACACTACTCAAAAGCAATAAAAAGTTTTGAGGCTACAAAAGCCGGTTATGCGGTACACCCTACGGCAGATACATTAATTGCAACAGCAAAAGCAAAGATTGCCGCCGGAGAAGAAGTAAAAGAATTCCCAATTATTCCATTATTAATAGCTGTAATTAGTGTATTGTTTATAGCAATTATATTTGTTATTGTTATAATCTTTAGGCACAAAAAGAAACATAATCTTTTTAAGCAAATTAATAGCCCCAATAATCTAGGCCTTGTAAATAATCAAATGTCTAACAACCCGCAAATTAATCCTAATACACAAATAGTAGGCTCTAACACGCAAACCCAGCAAACTATTACCCCAAAGCCCGCCCAGCAACCGCAACAGCAAAACACAGTTACTAGCGCAGTGCCATTACCAAGCCAACCAATCCAGCCAACAGCCCAATCTCAAAATATTGTGCCAAATAATACGCCCGGCGCGCCAATTGACCCTACACAAACAATAGATATCCCACAATCAGTAATTAGCACAGTTACACAACAGCAAATTGTTCAACCTCAAACCCACACAACTATTGTTAACCCACAAAATATCCAAACTAACACCAATGTCCAAGGTACATTAAATACATCTGCTAATACAAACAATACACAACAACCTATTAATAACCAGTTTAATCAAAATACTTAATACTTCAATTATTTTATTGAAACATAGTTTAAAAGATCGTACTTAATAAATGTAGTATACTAAAATTATGGCAACAAATAAAAGAAGTATATCTAGTGATGTTGGCTATATAGTAGCAGCCATGACATCTGTTGGGACCTTTCATAAGTCTTTAATGGAAAGAAGTTCTGTAGACCAGGGCCTAGCAACAGGGCTAACCATGGTACTAGCATATTCTATTACTGCTGTTTTACAAGACACTATAGAGGCGGCAAACGATAATACTAGCTCAGAACAAGCCAGCCCAATGGCAAGTAGTTTCACATCAAGTTTTGCAGCTATTGGAGCCGGATTAATTGCGCAAAACGTATTTAAGCAACAAGAAGATGAAAATCTTATGCGTAGCACGGCTAGAACTCTTGGGTACTGGGTTACAGCTACGGGTATTGCCGGCACACTCATCCAAACCCTAAGGGCTACATTCATAGATCACGATAACGAAATGTCAGATGAAGAAGAGGATATAAGTAAAGCGTTAGTTTTACCATTTGGGCTAGTTCTTGGCTTAACATTAGATTACATAAGAAATGGTCATATAGTATCCGTAAAAGACAACCCAATACTAAAGTCCCCGCTAAAAGCAGTCGCAGCTGGGGCGGGAATTGTAGCAACACTGGTTGGTTTACAAAAAGTAGAAAGCGTAGTTGCAACCAACACTCAAAAAACCGTAGACAAATATATACCTGCTGCATCTAAGAGCTGGCTACCAATTGGGCACGCAGCAAGCCTGGGTCTGCTAATTGGTGTATTTAGTTTTGGTTTACAAAAATTATATAAAAAATTAGAATCAGCCGACGATAAAATTGAAAAAGAATTTGCCCAGGCACCCACAAACCCATACGTTACAGGTAGCATAGATAGCAATATTAATTGGGATAGCTTAAGCAAGCAGGGCAGACGACATATTGGTACTCGTATATCAAAATCAGCTATTGTAGAGCAGCTTGATATAAATAATGCAAAAGAACCAATTAGAATATATATAGGCTACGATTCTGCGATTACACCAGAACAAAGAGTAGAGCTTGCCCTGCAAGAAATTGATCGTACAAATGCTTTTAGCAGAAAACACCTTTTATTAATTGCCCCTACAGGTACGGGTTACGTTAATTACGTTATGAGCGATAGTTTTGAATACTTATCTAAAGGAGATTGCGCGCAAATTACCGTTCAATATTCAAAAAAACCATCACCAATGTCTTTAGACAAAGTAGATGATGGCTATATTCAGTTTAGAAGGCTAGTAAATGCTATCTCTAAAAAATTAAAAGACTTGCCAAAAGACAAAAGACCAAAAATTTATATATTTGGAGAGAGCTTAGGTGCATGGGTAAGCCAAGATGCATTTTTACACAGTGGAACAGATGGCTTAATTGCAACAGGCATTAATAGGGCCCTATGGATTGGCACACCAGAACTTTCTAAATGGCATTCACAAGTATTATCTGGTAAAGAACTAAATTCTGATATTAGCCTTGTTGGCAAATTTGATAATATTAATGAATATTTAAAACTACCAGATCAGCAAAGAAAAGCAATCCACTACGTAATGTGTACACACTATAATGACCCAGTGTCACACTTTAGTACCAGGTTACTTGTTCGGGCCCCAGACTGGCTACAGGTAGGCAAGCCCAAACCCCCAACTGTGCCTGCAGATATAAGGTTTAGGATACCCCAAACTTTTGTACAAACCATTATAGATATGAAGAACGCCCTAAAGCCAAAACCAGGTATATTCACTTCTCATGGCCATGATTATAGAGCAGACTTACTAAGTTTTATGAACGAAGCATTCTCATACCATCAAGATAAAAAAACATTAACTACAATACATAAAAACTTAGTTAAAAACGATATTGATCGTGGTAATTTATAATTTTTTTACTTAAATGATCCCTGAATCACTAGCTCAAGAAATATCATTAATCGCGTTAATAGTTTTATACAGTACCGTCCTAGCAAAATTAGTACCAGAAAAGTTTCATATAGCCTTAAATGCGCTAATTGCCATTATAGCTATCTTACTGGGGTTTGGGTTTGGTTTAAGCGCAGAACAAATGGGTATAGCGTTAAATACAATAACGTCAGGCATATTTATTGCAATTATAGCAACTCTGCTAATATGTTCTATAACAGTATTTTTAGCTCTTATACCACCATTAAGAAGATTTTTTATAGGCGACAACCTTAGCAAGGCAAGTGGTAAATTAATTGCATTCGAAACTGCCATAAGAATACCTTTTAGCACAGCCTTAATAGAAGAAATATTGTTTAGGGGCGTTCTACTTGGTTTATTGCTTGCGCATAACTCTCAAGTTACAGCCCTAATAATATCTTCAGTATTATTTGGATTATGGCATATTTTTCCTACAATAAAAACCCTAGAACAAAATAAAACTACAAAAAAAATTATAGGCAGTAGTAAAACAAAAGCTAGTGCAGGGGTACTTGCAACCATTATTACTACAACTATTGCAGGATTTATTTTTGGTATATTAAGAATCTTTGCAGGAAGCATTATTGCTCCTTGGCTAGTACACTGGTCTATCAACGCAAGTGGTGTACTAGGAATATACGTAGCAAAAAAAACAACCCACTTTTCTAAAACTTAATGTCTTTAAATAGCTAAAGTTTCTGATATGGGTTTTTTATAGAGTTTTTTTACCACAAAAGATCCAAATGCTGCTGCCAATAGCAAAGGCCAAGCCGTAATGCCAAATAAAGAAAATACAAATGTAGCTGCAATAGCAAAAGATCCAAATGCTCCATAAAATATACCAAAAAATGTAGATATTAATAGTGCTACAAGCCAATTAATATCTGGTATACCACCAGACAATAGTAAAGAAACACTTACGCCAGATAATAATAAAGGAAAGACAATACCGCCTCTGAATATTGTGCCTAAACACCAAGCCGTAATCAATATCTTACCTACGGCCAAACCGGCAAGCTGCAAAGAAGTATATTCACTATTATTAGCAATAAGCTCAGAAATACCACTACTGCCACTAAAAAATGCTACAGGGCCTAGCAAATAATACATAGTTGCTAAACCCGCGCCCGCAATAAGCCCCTGTAAAAGCCACTTATTTGGCAATAAACTAAACATTTTTTGAATTTTAAAGGTAACTTTGTGTGCAAAAAGTGGTAATAATGTAACCGCTGCAGATACTACAAATGATAATAATAATAGCTTTGGTGTAATACTTATAGAACCAAAACTATCTAACACCAAATAGCCAGATTTATGTTGCAACAAATTAAGAGCTGCTAATGAACCAAATACCGCTAGCAAGCCAAGCAATATTAACTTTAATGTTTGTTTAATGTCTATTTTTTTATTTATAGCAATTAAACATAATGGTAATAAACCAGCATACCAACTATTAAAAAAAGCGGCTAACATTGCAATTACTGCTAATAAACCAAAAACTTTCTTTTGTTCTATAGAATACATACCAGCAAACAAAATTCCTATCGCAAAAGATAAAGGCATTAAAATAGCTTCTGGGCCCAAAGACGCTCCTGCTACTAAGCTTATGTAACCCAGAGCTAAACTTGTCACAACCCAGGTAGGAGAAATATTTTTAAGAGGGCTTAAATCTTTTATAGATAAACCAGATTTTTTGTTTGTTTGTTTAAATAATTTTAAAGCGCCAGCCATTAGCAAGCCCCCAGCTACCGCTAGTGGAATTATATATACTTTGTTATTTGTAACATCAAATAAATCAAACCATATATAGTCTTGAGAAACATCAACAGCTTTTGTAAAGCCAAGGTATAATAAACCAATTGTAAATCCTAGCGTTAGGCTAGAAAGTAATGCTATTATTTGTTTTTTCATATCTACTAAAAGAGTAGCATCATAAAGCAATCTTACGCAAGTATCTATAATAGCGCTATAATGATAGTATATGGTAATTAAAAAGTGGTTTAATAAGTTAAGAAGACCAAAAATATTAAACGTTTCATACGACAGTGTTCAGGGCTCTACTGCTGTAGTATTTTTACATGGCATTGCAAGCAATAGCGACACCTGGAAGCCCGTATTGCCAATAATGCCAAGTACTTACAGATCAATAACAATAGATTTACTAGGCTTTGCAAATTCTCCCAAACCAACCTATTTAGATTACACAGTTAAAGACCATGCAAGGGCAGTATTACGAACAATCAATAAATTAAAGATTAAAACACCATATATATTAGTTGGCCATTCAATGGGTGGACTAATTGCAGTAGAAATCGCTAAAATAGAACCAAAATCAGTTAAACAACTAATCCTAGTAAGCACCCCAATATATAATTCTAACGATATATCAAAACAAGCAAGAATATATAATAGTAATAAAAAAACAGTCACAAACATATTATTTTACATTTACGATTTACTTATTGAAAAGCAAAACCTAACATTAAAAGCTGTTCAAAAAATATTAAAAGTTGCACCAAGTGGTTTCCCGCTTATGTTAGATGGATCATCTTGGTATCCTTTTAAAATGAGCCTTAAAAAAACCATTATGCAGCAAAAAACAATGTTAGATATAAATAAATTACAAATTCCTATAGTATTTTTATACGGACGATTAGATGCTTTAATAATTGCAAATAACTATAATAAATTAGCAAACAATAATAGTAAAATTAAAATAATAAAAACCAATTCTATGCATATAATTAGCAAAAATATGTCTAAAAAAATAGTAGATTCTTTAAAAAAATAAATTATAAGCTACAACCGCAGAAAAACCCAGAATTACAGGGTATACTAAAAATAACCAAAATAAATGTAATATGGGTGGTCTTTTTTTAAACGATAATAAATCGTACCATGTGGTTATATTAAAAACGTGGGCCAAAGCATTTGCTACAATAGCAAAAAATAAAACAATATACCCAATAAAAAATATGTAAAGCACCACCATTATTAATAAAAGATACCTTTAGTTTCTAACCTTACCCAATAATCGCAAAACTTCCATATACAGCCAAATAAGTGTCACTATTAGCGCAAAAGCTCCGTACCACTCCATCTGTTTTGGTGCGCCCCTATTCACAAGATTTTGTATCATGTCATAGTCTAAAAACAAGTTTAAAGTTGCAATAAATACAATTACTACACTAAATAAAATACCCCAAGGACCAGAATCATATATTAAAGGTGCAGTAATACCAAAAAGCCCAAGAACAAATGCAACCAAATAATAAACAGCAATACCAAGCGTGGCAATAATTATACCAACGCGCATCTTGTTTGTTACTTTTATTAGCCCCAAACTAAAAGCCCACAAACTTACAAAAAAGATTGCCCCAGTAAGGCCAATAGCCTGCACAACAATGCCGTCATAAGATGCATTAAATGTTTGAGATATAGCACCTAGTACATATCCCTGAGATAATGCATAAAGTGGCCCAGTAAACATAGCTAAAGCTGGTTTAAAGATTGTAATTAGTGCAAATACAAACGCAAGTAAAGAACTAGCAATTAAAATCAATCCAACACTAGAACTTGCGCTAGCCATTGCGTTCCAGCCAAATGTAGCACCAATTATTGTCACAACAAAAAGTATAAATGTTTTTATTGCTGTTCCACCAATAGTCGCCTTAGATGTAGATTCTTTAGCAGATAACCTATCAAGGGCTGATTCGCTTAAGGCGGGGTTGCCAGATTTATCTTTCATGATTACTTAATATCCTCCATTACTAATTTATAAGTGTATTATATCAAAAATAATTGTTATTGCGTAAGCATATTGATATTTAATTTGTAAAAGAATAGAATATTATTGTAACTAATTAATAAGGAGATCTATGGCAAAAAATTCATCAAACGAGGTAACTGGCTGGGTAGGCTGGGTAGGCTTTGCGGGAATGCTAGCAATAGTAATGGGTATACTACAAGCTATTGTTGGTATTGTTGCACTATTTAAAAACACCGTTTACGCAATAGGTCCAGAAAACGTGTGGGTACTAGATTATACAACCTGGGGTTGGGTACACTTACTCTGGGGAGCATTTTTAATACTAGTAGGTGGCGCCATTTTGTCTGGCAAAACTTGGGGTAGAGTATTTGGAGTAATACTAGCTTCTATTAGCGTTATAGCAAACTTTTTGTTTATACCAATATACCCATTTTGGTCAATAATTATGGTAGTAGTAGGAGTTCTTGTAATTTTTGCACTTACCGTACACGGCAAAGAAATTGCCAGCCTAGAAGAATAAACTAAAAGAGTAATTAATAAAAAACCACCACCTTTGTAAAAGTGGTGGTTTTTATATATATAGGGTTATTTATAAACCTAAAATTTGCTTCTTTTTAGCATCAAACTCTTCTTGAGTTAATATACCCTGATCTTTAAGTTCTGCAAGTTGCTTAAGCTCAGCAATCTGGTCATCGCTCGTTTGCGCAACAGGTGCTTGTGCAGCCTGTACGGGCTGTTCTCCAACTTGTTGTTGATCTTGTGCGGCCCATTTATTAGCTTGACGTCTACTTACATTATTAGAAACAGCCGTTGCTGTCCCGGCTACTACTGCAGTACGCGCCATACCTCTTAATAATCCTGGCATTTTATTCTCCTTTACTTGTTATTTCTGCATAAGCTTCTGGGTGAATACGCCCTTCGGCAATTAATAAACCATTGGCGGCAAACAAAGCTCTCTTTAGGCCTTTTGCCCAAAGTTGTTCAACAATTAGCAAACCTGCTGCAGTGTCGTTATCTAATAACTCGCCAACTTCTAAAACGTCATCTTCTGTTACCATGTCTTCTGCGCTTTTATCTACAAATGTAATTTCTACTCCACCAGCCTCGTCGGCAGATAGTGAGGTAACATTACCTTCAGAATCTTTTTTTACAACTACTAAAGCAAGCACGCTAATAACACCTGCTTCAGAAGCTTTTTGTAACTCGGCAATAACACTACCATCAAAGTTGGGCTTATCAAAACCAACAATAATGTAATCTATCGGTCCTCTCATACATTCTCCTTTATTATTATATTGATATCCAATATATTATAACTTATTTGTAAAGATTGTTCCCAAAAAATATATATTGTATACAACAATTATTATTTCTGTTATAGTTTGCATTAAGAGGAATAAATCGTGAAAGAAAAGTTTGTTGTTACGCCATTTCAAAAAAAATCACTTGCTATAACTACTGCTATAGCTGTTATCTTTGGAGCATACTTTTTGTGGGGCTATTTTTTGCTTATTGTACTTGCTGCAATTATTGCATTTATGTTTAACCCGCTCTATCAACGCCTTCTTAAAAAATGGGGTAAACCCGGGACCGCCGCAACATTATCATTAATTGCTTCTTTTTTAACGTTAATTATTCCGCTAATGTTATTACTAGTAGTTACGGCAAACGAGTTAAAGCAATTAGCAGACGGCATTAGCCAGGTTAATCTAAACGGCTTAGAATCTGAATTTATTGCTAAATTTAATCAAATAATGCAGGATATAAACGTTTCATTTAGGCTAACAGAAGAAGGCGTAACGGCTGCAGCAACAGAATTTGTTCAAAAATTTGGTTCAGAATTCCTAAAAGACG
>JAUPVN010000121.1 GCA_030917025.1 Patescibacteria group bacterium
GATACTTTTTGATGAAATTAAGAGTAAATATAAAAAGATTGATATATTTGTAAATAACGCAGGTAACCCAAGTGAAACTGAGTTTGGGGCGTATACTGCTAATAACATAAAAGATAGTTTAATGGCAAACTTTATGAGCAGTGTATTGTGCACCCAAGAAGCAGTAAAATTAATTGATAAGGGTAGTATTTTATTTACAAGCTCTGTTTATGGATTGCAATTTGGTGGTAACCCAAGTTTGGCTTTATATTCTGCGGGTAAGGCTGCGATGATTAGCTTTACACAAACAATTTCAGAAAAATTAGCTCCTAAAATACGTTGTAATGCGGTTGCTCCTGGAATTACAAAAACCCCAGCTTGGGATGGTGTTGGTATAGCAAATATACAAAAAAATTTAGATATGACTCTTCAAAAAGAATGGGTAGAACCACAAGAAATTGCCGATGCTTTTGTATTTTTAGCAGAAACACCACATATAACTGGGCAAACTATTGTAGTAGATGGTGGTTGGCAGAAAAAAATATAGTAGTTTGCTGGTAAATTTTTGTGGTACAATTGTTTGGTAATCATTAACAATTTATGTATATCACGAGCGTGGCGAGAGAACTAGCTTTATGACCCACCGGCAACCACCCTTCAATACTTTTTTACTTTAAAGTTATGAATGGCAGGTGCTCCTTCTAGCCCTTATGGGGAAAGATATTGGATATTTATAAACATCCTTTCTACGCCTGATATACAAAATATGCCAAGAAAGGATTTTTTTATGTCAAAAAAATATAGAGTAAGCGAATCTGTATGTGCGGGTCACCCAGATAAATTGGCCGATCAGATTAGTGATGCCATTGTAGATGCCGTGTTAGAGCAAGACCCAAAAGGCCGCGTTGCGGCAGAGGCGTTGGTTGCAAAAGATACAATTGTATTAGCGGGTGAAATAACAACAACTGCTAAAATTGATTATGAAGCTGTAGCTAAGGGTGTGATCAAAAAAAATGGTTACGTTGTGCCAGAATGGGGTTTTAGTAATAATGCAAAAGTAATTAATAGGTTGCACGAGCAGTCTGCAGAAATTGCTGTAGGAGTAGACAAAGAAGGCGCCGGTGATCAGGGCTTGATGTACGGCTATGCTACAAACGAAACAGAACAGTACATGCCCCTGCAAGTTGTTTTAGCGCATAAAATAGTTCAAGCAATAGATGAAGCCCGCCAATCTGGTTCTATACCGTATTTGCGCCCAGACGGAAAATCTCAGGTAGTTGTAGAAGAGGCTGATGAAAAGGTAGTTGGTATAAGGCATATTACAGTAGCCGTGCCTCATGACGAATCTGTAACCCTAGAAACAGTTACTAAAGATATAACCAGTAAAATACTAAAACCATTAGTAGAAAGCTATAATTTAACATTACCAAAAGAAATAATTGTTAACGGTACCGGAGTTTGGCACCAGCCTGGCCCCGCTAGTGATGTTGGTTTAACTGGACGTAAAATTGTAGTAGATACTTATGGTGGTGCGGCAAAAGTTGGTGGTGGAGCTTTTAGTGGTAAAGACCCTAGTAAAGTAGATAGATCTGGTGCATATGCGGCAAGATATTTAGCAAAAAATATAGTTGCAAGCGGTAAAGCCGATAGGGCAGAGGTTTGTTTGGCATATTACATTGGTGCTCAAAAACCAATTATGAGAAGTATAGACACTTTTGGCACGGCTAAAGTTAGTGATCAAGAGTTAGAAGATTATGCTTCTTCTTTATTAGACTTATCTGTCCACGGTATTTTAGAGCACTTTAAGCTGCGTAATCCTATATATGCAAAAACTGCTACTTATGGGCATTTTGGAAACTCAGACTATCCATGGGAGCAGGTAGTTAGTTAATTAATACTACAGGCTAAGATTTTTTTAGATTAAAAATAGAAAACTTTTGTCTTTTTTTGGCAGCAAGGTCGTCTAGCGTGCCTTTTCTGTAGTGTACAAAAAGTTCAATTGTAGTTGTAAGTACAATCATTATAACTGGGCCAATAAATATTCCAAAGAATCCAAAAAACCCTATACCGGCAAATACAGATAATAGTGTTAAGGCCGGATCTAGGCTGGCAGATTTTGGAACAAATTTAGGCCTTAGAATGTTGTCTATATTTACTGTTATTAAAAAGTGTACTGCTAGCAGTAATATACCTTGCCATATGTTGCCTGTTAAAATTAGAATAATGCCAAAAGGTATTAAAACTATTCCTCCGCCTAGTGGGATGATTGATAAAAATGTTAATATTGCAAACCAAAAGGCTAAGTAGTCTACTCCAATAATTGCTAGTGATGCAGTGCCAATAAGGCCCTGAAGTATAGCAATTACAAACTGAAACTTAACCATGGCGGTTGTCATGGCAGACATTCTACCAAAGTACAATTTATTTACTTCTGGGCCAAGTGGGTTAACGTCTTCTATTGTTTGAACAATTTGTGGGCCCTTTGTAAGTAATGATATAAAGGTAAAAACAAAAATAATAAATTTTGTAAAAAAGTTTGCAACGTTAGACACACTACTTGTTGCAAAACCTACAGAAGCACTTGCAACGGTTTGAACAAAGTTTTGCGCCCAAGATAAGATACTATCTAAAGTTAATTCGTATTCTTTAACTATTGGTAACTTTTGAGTAGTTTCGTTTAAAGACGATATAAAATCTTTTAGCGCATTAGAGGCAGACTGGATCCCCCCGCTAGATAATGTGTTAACTAGTTCTAGGGCTTGTTGAGTTGTTATATATATTAGGGTAGCAATAGGTATGGTAACCAATAAAAAAAATACAAGGAGTGTAGATAGTATTGCAAACCCACTTTTAAATTTAAGTTTTGTCTTAAACCAAATATACATTGGGTGAAAAAGATATGCCATTACGGCAGAAATAGCTATAAGCACAATATAATCTTGTAAAAAATATAGTATTCCTATAAAACTTAATATGCTTGCAATAACAATAGCATTTTGTTGAGTTTTAAATTCATTAATTTTACGGTTAATCATAATACCTTAACTATAGCATGGTCATGCATAGAGATAAAACACTATAAAGTTACAATAAACAGTTGAATTATTTGTATAACGGGTGTACTCTAACAGTATTAAATAAGGAGATTTGATATGGCTCAGCAAGAAGTGGATATCTTGGAATTTGACCAAGATACAAAAAATTTATGGTGGGTAATGGTACTTACCGGCGTACTGTCTGTAATATTTGGTTTTGTAGCCATTATTTGGCCAGGCATAACTGTAGGAGTATTAGCTTTACTTTTTGCAGTGTATATTGGTATTCACGGTGTAAGCGACATCATAAATGGTGTTCGTAAATTAAAAAAATCAACATTCTCTGGAATCTTAACAATGATAGTTGGTCTTTTAGGCTTAGGTATTTCTGTATTTTTGTTAGGTAATGTTGGTAGTGGCCTTGCAGTGGCTACTCTTATTTTAGTTATTGCACTTACTTTTATAGTAAGAGGTGTATTTACTATAGTATTGTCTTTTAGCGAACCAGATTTAAAGTCTAGCCGATGGTTTGGGTTGTTCTTTGGAGCAATATCAATTTTAGCTGGTTTGGTAATTGCTTGGTACCCAGAAGCAGCAACACTTGCTTGGGTTTGGGTTGTTGGCTTTTTTGCACTAGTTAGCGGCGCTTTTCAGATTGCCGTTGGCCTTACTGCTAAAAAATAAATTAGTATTTGCTTTACATTTTTAAAAATATTACTATGTAAATGAAAGATTTATCTTTCAATAAAGTCGGGTGAAACATCCCGACTTTTTGTATTTGTTTAAGATAAGAAGTAGAATGTACTTATGGCAATATTTTTAGCAATATCTATATTTATAATAATTTTACTTTTAATTTTAGTTATTTATTTAGCTTTTGTTAAAAACGGTGCTAAGAGCACCCAACCGGATTCTTCTTCATTGGTTTTGCAACAGCTAGATGAGCTAAAGCAAAGTTTAAACTTAACTGTAAATGATAGATTAGACAATAGTAATAAAATGATGCGTGATACCATGCAACAACAGTTTAGCCAAAGCTCTAAATTAATAACAGAAGTTACACAGCGCTTAACAAGACTTGATGAGACTAATAAGCGTGTAGTTGATGTAGCAGATGAGCTTAAGCTTTTACAGAATGTTTTGCAAAATCCAAAACAGCGCGGTGGTATAGGTGAATACTTTTTAGATGTTGTTTTGGGTAATGTTTTGCCTAGTAAAATGTATACTTTGCAATATGCCTTTAAAAACGGCGAAATTGTGGATGCCGCCATAATGTTAGATAAAGGTCGTATACTTCCAATAGATAGCAAGTTTAGCTTAGAAAACTATAATAGGTTGGTAGAAGAAAAAGATAAAACCAAAAGAGAGGCAATAGCAAAAGTATTTAAAGCAGATTTAAAAAAACGTATAGACGAAACCGCCAAGTATATTCGCCCTAATGAAAATACATTAGATTACGCCTTTATGTTTATTCCTAGTGAGGCAATATATTATGATTTGTTAGTTAACCAAGTTGGTGCTACCAATACTTCTGCAAGAGATTTGCTAGATTATGCCTTTATAGATAAAAAAGTTATTATTGTTAGCCCTACAACCTTGCTAGCATACTTGCAAACAGTTTTGCATGGCTTGCGTAGTTTGCAAATAGAAGAACAAGCTAAAGATATTCAAAAACGTGTAGGTGAGCTTGGTAAACATATTGCCGTGCACGAAACTTTTATGCAAAAATTAGGTAATAGCCTAGGCACTACAGTTGGCCATTTTAACACTGCTCATAAAGAGCTTAAAAAAATGGATAAAGATGTAGTAAAAATAGCCGGCAACAACCCTTCGGTAGAACCACTGCTAATAGATAAACCAACTAGCGACGATTAATTTTCTAATAGATCTAGGGTAAGGGCGGCGGTCCAGCTAAAATCTGGGCTACCCAGGCCTTGGCCGCTAATTGGATTATAATATTCCCAAATTCCACTTGTTCTTATCATATCTAGGGTATTGCTTATAAGTGCCTGAGCTTCTGTTTGAAAGCCCATTCTTTTTAGGCCATCTATAAGTAGCCAATTAGTATTTACCCAGGTGGGCCCTTGCCAATAGCGGTTTGCATCAAAAAATCTACTATTTTTTGGTACAGATGGCACTGGATAATTTAGCCAAAAAGCTGTTGATGTAAATAAAATTTTTACTAATAATTTTGCACGAGCCTGATCTATTGTTCCAGCATACAAAGGTAACAAGCTAGCTACGGTTGGTATAGTAATTAGTTGGTTAGTTAAAAAATCTCTACTAAAATATACTCCAAAATCATCTAACCATAATTCTTCTAGGGCATTTTTTGATTGATTTATGCGCTCTTCTAGCTCTGGGTCAATTTTGTGCCTAGCCTGGTCTGCTATTTCTTGTAAAATTGTATTGTTTCGAACAAAAATTGCGTTAAAACCTACATCTTCTATTGCAAATAAAGATCTGTGCAATATTTTATTTATGTCGTAATGTTTACGGCGTAGCCTTAAAACACTATCCCATGTCATTAGCGCATCTACATTTAGCATTCGTTGTTCTGGTGGCACGCTTCTGGTGTCTCTACGTATAAAATTTATTGCATTTTCTAAGCCAAGTTTATCTATAAGAGCAATCCAGGCTGGTCGGCTGTGTTCGCGCTGCTGTTCTACCCAGGGCGGAGTATTATCTAGGCCAGTTTCGTAAGGATGAATGAGTAATGCTAGGCCCTCTTTGTGGGGGTCTCTTTCGTTATATAGCCAAAGATGGTAAGCCTCTATAACGGGTAACATTTTTTTAAAAAAAGCAATTTTTTGAGTAGTTGGTAAAGATTCTCCTACACGCTGTACAGCTTCTGCTAATAGCGGCGGTTGCGTAATTCCACTTGTTGCAATATTTGTTGGTGACTGCCTAGCAACCCAGCTCATCCACATGTTTCTGTCTCGTGCGTACTTTTTATCCATACTAAAAATCATATGGGGCATCATGCCGTTGTGCCATTGGCCATGCACAAGGCTTAAGAGCTATTGTTTATCCAGATCTGTGTCTATATGAGAACAACCTATAGCACTTAAACTACTATCCCATTGCCATTGGTGCGGATATAATCCAGGAGACGGAAAGGTATGAGTA
>JAUPVN010000122.1 GCA_030917025.1 Patescibacteria group bacterium
CTAAATTATCCTCTTTAAGTTCACCTTCTAAATCTGATAATATTTCTGTAAGCTGTTCATCTGTATTTTCTTTAAATTTATCTATATCCGTATCTGGTGGGGTTTGAGTGTTAGGGTTAGGCGCAGCATTGATGGCATCTATCTTGGCTTGAATTTCTTCGAGTGTGCCATACTCATTAGCACCTGTTGCCTCACCCATTTCCTTTTCTTGTGTGAGTATTTCTAGTAATTCTTTTAATCTGTGCTCTAGATTGTTTTTCTTATCTGTATCATGTTCAATATTAAACTGGTTTATCAGAGCTTTCAGGGCGCCAAAATCGGCTAGAATAGCTTCGTTTTTAGCTGTGCTTATCTCTGGTGGGGTTTGGGTGTTGGCTGATTTACTAACAAACTCGTCATAGATTGATACAATAAGTTGGTCTACTGGTTCCGGTACCTCATTATTTTTCCTTGCATTATTTATTTTATCTTGAGCCTGTTGATATATAACTTCGCGCATTTGCTTACTTTCATAAGAATCTTTGCCACCCTCAACAAACGTTCTAACAATATTTGCTACATTAGCTTCTGCTTCTTTTGTTTCTATTCTCAACTTTTTTTCAAACTCTTCTAAAAAATTATCAGCTGGAGTATTATTTTCTCCTGAACTAATATTATAGTTAAAGAACTGTTGGATTGCTTGCAGTGCTATTGACTGCAATAACATTTGCTCTTGCTCATTAAGTTTTTCTTGTGTTGGTAATTCGCTCATTATGATTTACCTAAACACGCTATATTAAATTTTGACACAAAAATCGTTAAAGCATTTTGAATATCTATTCCATTGCCTTCTATATACTCTGTAATTTTATTTGCGTATGAGTAATCGTAAAATGAATCATCTTGCATGTTTTTTCTATCTTTTTAACCCAGTATTAATTTAATAGTAAAACTTATGCTTTATAAATACAAGTATATATTTAAGATTTTTATCTTTGGCAAATAGAGTAAAAGGCATCTAGCGCACGCTCTAGATCGTTTAGATTAGAAATATTCCCGTGATAAGCCCTAAATAATATTGCAAAACTTGCTTTATCACTATTAAATAGCAATAACATTGCAATAGTTTTTTCTGGATAAGTTAGATGGCCCTCTGGGCTCTCTACTGGTCTAACCCATACTATTACATAATGCCAAAATACCTCTACACATATATTTAAATATTATTTTTAGAATATTTAAAGATAGTATACTAAAATGCATATATGAATCGTTTTTCTAAAATAATTATATTCTTTAGTAGCTATGCTAACCCCTTTGAAAAAAAAGTTGGTAAATTTTTTAAGAATATTAACGATAGTAGCTCTTTAAGCACCATACATAAAAACCTAGGCTTTTTAATTCAGCATAATATTGTTGCAGTTAATTTATGGTCAGAAAGCAGATATAAGGGCTATAAATATCTTTCTAAGCCAACCAGAAAATTATTATACGATAACACTATTTTATTAGTTGATGATTTTAATAATTTTGCTAGTAAAGATTATAGTAATTTTGAACATATTTTAAAATCTACTAATCATTTAGGAGCTAATAACCTCGCATTTGCTCAATATAAAGATAATCTTATATATCTTTACAAAATTATGAACTACTTGGCCCCAAATTATAAAAGATATGTATATAGAGAATCTTGCACTTTTGGTGAACTATTAAAGGATCCTAAAAAAGATCAACTTATTGGAGATTGTAACCAAATTGTTACACTTTATATATACCTTTACTCTTTAAAATTTGATATTAATGATCTTAAAATAAAAACCCTACCTGGGCATGTGTGTTTACATTTTAAAGGTATAGACATAGAGGCTACAAATGGCCAATTTGCTATGTATAACAATAAAGAGCAAAAAATACTACCAATTCAAGAAATTATTAGTGTAAACCTACTTGATACAACAGACTCTTACTTTAAGACACATAAAATTAGCCCAAAAGCATTTTTAGAGTCAGCCAGACTAGCATATCTAATTAGTAGCGAAAGAGAGATTGTTAATAATAATCTAAAAGCCGCCTACAACAACATAGTTAACGACTATGTAAAAAATAGTGACTACAATTTGGCCTTAACTTTTGCCAAGCAAAGCAAAAATCATTTATTAATAAATTTTGTAGGCCACAACGGAGCGTTGTTTTATTTGCAAAAAAAAGATTACAATAAAGCACTAAATTTTGCTAATTATTCAGATAAGAAACATGAACTTAAAAATAACATTATTTATAACCAAGGAATAAGTTTTTATCAGCAAAAAAAATATCAACAAGCTATTAATGCATTTAAACAAATAAACAATCTAGATCTTATAAAAAAATGCTATATTGGGTTGTTTTATCAAGAACAAGAAAAATTAACTAAACTAGCTACAAAACAAGACATTATTAGCAATAAATCTACAATACAAAAAATGAATTCTTACGCTAAAAGTTCGGGAGAGAAAAGCTTAGTAGACTATACCAATAGCCTAATAAAATATTTATAATTATTCTATATACTATAAATTTATTGATATACTTGGCTTGAATGAATATTAGTAGCTTTTTGGGTGATTATGCACTTATTGATAGGATTGATACGTTAGTGATTTTGGAATTTGTATTGCAAAAAGATAGGGCGTGGATTTTGGCGCATGGTGATTACGAGCTTAATGCCAAACAGCAACAAAAATTTGAACAGTTAGTAAAAAAACGAGTTAATGGCAAGCCTTTAGCATACATTATTGGCACAAAAGAGTTTTATGGGCATGATTTTTATGTTACAAAAGACGTTTTGGTGCCACGGCCAGAAAGCGAGGCGTTTTTAGATTTATTAGATGATTACAAACCCCTGCCCAGCCAAAGTCTTATTGATGTTGGCACAGGTAGCGGAGCACTTGGCATTAGTGCTAAGATTGCGTACCCTTTTATACAAGTTACAGCAACCGATATATCTAAACATGCTCTTAAGGTTGCCCAAAAAAATGCTGCGCATCTAAATGTAGATGTAAAGTTTGTTCGGTCTGATTTATTTAGCTACATTGATTTTAAGTATGACTACATTTTTGCTAATTTACCGTATGTACCAACTAATTTTGATGTTTCTGCAGAGGTTTTAAGTGAACCTAGTATTGCTGTATTTTCTGGCCAAGATGGCCTAGACTGTATTAAAATGTTTATACCACAAGCAACCCAACATTGTAATAAATTAGGCTATGTATTTATAGAGTCACTTAAAATTCAGCATAAAAAAGTAAAAGATTTAGCTAATAATTATAATCTTAAGTTAGTTAATACCAACAATTTGGTTCAGGTTTACCAAAAGACTAACTAAGGGGCTGGTTCTAATGTAACTTTGGTGGTGCTGTTTTTGCCATCGCGGTTATATTCTATATCTAAAGTATCGCCCACGTTATATTTGCTTAAAACAGATGCCAATGGATTTTTGTCGTTAATTTCTTGGCCGTTTACTTTAAAAATAATATCACCTTCTTTTAAGCCGGCTTTGTCTGCTGGGCTATCGTTAATTACAGCTTGATTTGACCCGTTAGCTTTTAGCCATGCACCACTATCGCGCGATAACTGATATTTTTGCGCAATTTCTGGGCTTAACATAACGTAACGAACGCCCATGTATGGAACTTCTAGTTTACCCTTTTGCAGCACGCTAGTTATTTGTGGTTTAACATCGTTTATTGGTATAGCAAAACCAATGTTTTGTGCGCCGTCTCCGGCTACGGCTGTATTAATGCCAATAACCTCTCCCGCTAAGTTTAATAATGGCCCACCAGAATTACCGGGGTTAATTGCGGCATCTGTTTGAAAAAGGTTAGTTAAAGTCTCGGTTGATTGGCCGTCTCCGGCTGTAATTGGCCTGCCTAAGCCAGATATTATTCCGCTAGTAACAGTATTGTCAAATTCGCCTAGTGCATAGCCAATGGCAATTACAGATGTTCCAACACTAGTTTTGGCAGAATCGCCAAGTTTGGCTGGTTTTAGATTATTTACGCCGTTAACCTTTAAAAATGCAATGTCTACGGTGCCTCGCGGATCACGGGCAATTACATCTACGTTATCGTAAGTTTTACCATCGCTTGTGGTTATAGACACTTTTTTAACGTTTTCTGGTATTACGTGCTTATTTGTAACAATTATGCCATCGCTAGACAAAATTATGCCACTACCGGCGCCCTCTTGTATAGATTGAGTTGCTCCATAAAAATAAGAGTTATTTTGAACAGCCTGCTCTACAACAATAGATACAACGCTGGGGCTTACCTCTGTTACTAATTGGCTAATAAGCTCGGTTTGCTCTGAATCTACCCTTAGTGCTGCATTAGTATCTAAAGAGGTTGTTCTTGGCAAAATGGCCCTTGAGCCAACTAAACCACCAAAAAAGCCCAACAATAAAGATGCTCCCAAAACTAACGCAATCAGCCCGCTAAGTTTATGCTTATTAGGTTTATTATTTAACTTTGTGTTTGCATCCAAATTTTGCGATGGTACTTTATTTTGTGGTTTTGCGTCAGGTGCGCCCATTCCCCCTCCTTATTTAAATATCAAATAAATTATAAAGCTTTATCTTGCCAATCAGAAAAGGCTACTATAATAAATAATAGCACAGTAACCAGTATAATAAATTGCCTAATAATACTGCTTTTTAAACGATGATTAACGTGCAAATAATACAAAAATGCAAGGCTATAGCCCACCAAAGATAGCACTAATGCTGTTTGCGGTATAGCCAAATAATATAAAACCCAATGCTCTAATACCCATGTTAAGCAAGCTGCAAACCAAGCCCATATTGCACTATATTGGCGAGTAAGTGGCTCGTCAAAGGCTCCAAAAAAGTGGCGTGCACAAACGTAAGTAATTATTGCCACGCCTACAACTGCCGCTACAATTGAATGATTATTTACCGCCTGATAAAACGCTACTAATGATAATGCTTGGGCTATTAGGGCTTGGGCCATAACTGTAACTTGTTGAGATTTTGGTTTAAGATAAATAATCCAACCAACGTATGCGATTGTCCAAAATAGTTGTACAGCAAAGGTGTTTGTGCCAGCCATAAATATAACTACAGATAGGCCAATAAATATATCTACTGCGTTGGCTCGCAAATTTGGTATCCAATATCTTGGCTGAACGGCAAACATGCGCCATTTTGCTAGTAACACAAATATGGCCGCAATAATTACAAGGTCTATTCTCACTAAGGCCAATATTAATAGGGGTAAGCCAATATTTAACCCATAATATGCTATATGAGATGCATTAGAGGCGGGCTTAATAAATTGTAGGTATTTCTTCATAACTTAGTGGCTAACCGTTCTGGCCAATTACAACTATATAATCTGCAATGTAAGGGGTTGTATCTAGGCCATCTACTTTTTTTACTGCTTGCGTATTAAATCTTAGTTCTAAATAACGTTTAGTATACTTTTTTTGGCCATTATTATTATCTATAAGTTGGGTTACTGGTACGTCTGATATATTTGCATCTGCAACCTGTATAACATTATAACCGTAACTTTTTAGCTCTTCTGCTCTTTTTGAGGCTGCGCCAGTTTTACCCGATGCATTTAGTACTATAATGCTGGGGTTTTCTTTAATAATAAAGCCGTCTTTTAGCTTTAGGCGTACAAATTTTTGCACCTCAGAAAAATCATTTACTCCTGCAATTGGTACCACAACAGATTGCCCGCCAATATTTGCCGTTGTAACTACTGCCTCGCCCTCCATAGCTAAATCTACATGAGTAATAGACTCGTTTGGTACCTTTTTCATTATTTCGTACATACGCATTACATCGTCTGTAGAAAAATTAGTTGTTACTCTATTGCCAAAGGTCTGAAAAAGCTGAGATATTTTAAGCGGATTAACAAAAGTTCCCATACTTAGCACCTTATCTTTAATACCTACTAACACTGCTTGCTGGTGTTGGCCTCTGTCAAAATCGCCACGCTCTGCACCGTAACGAGATCTTGCAAGCCCCAAAGCTGTACCGCCATCTAAATTATTTGGGCCGGCCGCCAAGTTTAAAACTTTATTACCAATACGCATAGTTGGGTCAGAATATGGCTCTGCAAGATTAACGGTTATACCACCAAGAGTGTTAACAGCTTCTTCAAATGCGGTAAAATCTACCATAGCATAGTAATTTATATTAACACCTAGGTTCTCTTCTACCACGCTTTCTGTGGCAGAAATTGCCTTTTGTTTGGCAGCATTTTCGTCTTTGGGATTATTATAAATTGCCTGCTCATAAGCACTATTGTATACAGCATTTATTTTCATTGGCCAAAGCCCACTGGGCTTTACCCATAAATCTCTTGGCACACTTAAAAGCACTACTCCATTATTAATTGGATCTATGCTAGCTATCATAATGGTATCTGTTAGCTGACCACCATCGTGGGCATCTCCGCCCTTACCCATTAACAAAACATTTATTCTGCCGTCGCCTTCGCCATTTAGGCTATTTGGATCTATTTCTTTAGATAAAGCCAATGCTCCACCACCACCACTTAATGCTCGCCGAGCATCCCACCAGGCTTTGCCAAAAAATGCCCCCGCTACACCAATTACCAGTACTAAAAATATAATTATCATTTTTTTATATGGGCGTTTGTGCTTTTTGGTATTAAGGGCAGAATTTTTATTTTTTTTACGGCCAAACCTTAAAAACCGTTTTTTAGATTTACCTGCATTATTTGGTTTATTAGAATAATCTATTTCTTGTATATTGCTACGCTCAGAGGGCTGCAAAGAACCATCATGGTTAACGCTTACTACTGTTTGACGCCTAAAACCATCTTTTTTAGAAAAATCGTCTAAGGTATTAAGCTTGGGCGACCTTATTACTGTTGGTGCAGTTTTTTGCCCAATATTAGCCGACCGACGCGGGCCAGTAGCTAAAAATCCATCAACAGAATATTTTTTTGGTTTATTTGGTGATTTATAATTATTCATAAAGATACGCCATACCATTATACCAAAAAGTTGTAATGTTTAGCACTTTATTTATAATTCGGTTACAATAAATGAATAATGCAACCACAAAATAATCAATATAAACCACCCCAATCTATAGATGGTATACAACCGCCAACTAACTCCTACCAAGCAACAGATAGCAGACAGCCTGGCGGAAACTATCAGTTACCACCACCAAAGCCAAAAGATCCAAAACGTAAAAAAGATGATGTTAAGAGCTTTTTTTATACAATTTTGCTGTTTGTTATTGCAATATCGGCGGCATTTATTATGATTGTTTTTGTTTTTCAGAGTTATATTGTAGATGGGTCTAGTATGGAGCCCACTTTGCAAAACGGAAACCGTGTTTTTGTATTAAAATTGCCTAAAACAATAGCCAATTTACAAGGTAAAGAGTTTACCCCTGCCAGAGGCGAAGTTATTATTTTTAAAAAACCTACAGCAGATGGTACTCAGCTAATTAAAAGAGTTATAGGTGTACCCGGAGACAGAGTTACCCTGCAAAATGGAGAACTAAAAATATATAACGCCGAGCACCCAGATGGCTACAATCCAGACCAGGGTACAGATTATGGTGATACTTTACAGCCTATAGATTTTGTAGGGAACGATATTATTGATGTGCAAATAAAAGAGGGCCAACTTTTTGTAATGGGAGACAACAGAACC
This sequence comes from Patescibacteria group bacterium, assembly GCA_030917025.1. Lineage (GTDB taxonomy): Bacteria > Patescibacteriota > Saccharimonadia > Saccharimonadales > CAIOMD01 > JAUPVN01. The sequence continues at coordinate 7,684 of JAUPVN010000122.1, forward strand.
TCTGGTGGATCTTTTGACTCTCATACCGGCCTTGGGCTGGTGCCCGTAGAAAACATTGTTGGCCGGCTTTGGGTTAGATATTACCCATTAAGCGAATTTAAGGTTTTTTCTGATACTTTGGTTAATCTTGTAACTGCTTTATAAGCCTTTTATATTCATCGTTAGAGCTATAACGTATTATTATTCTACCCTGTTTTGTGTTGCCAGAAATAGCAACTGGTACACCGTATTTTTTTGTTAATAATGGTACGGTTTTATTTGTTTTTTTAACTTGTTCGGCTGCAACCTTAGAAATTTTATTGCCCTTAAGTGACTGTGCACGCACCTCTGCTTGGCGCACAGATAGTTTATTTTTTAGCAGTTCTTTATATAATATCTTTTGCTTTAACGGGTGCTTAGCTAAAGATAATAAGGCCCTTGCATGACCTTCTGTTATATCACCGTCTTGTAAAGATTTTTGCATGTCTGCAGGCAATTGTAGTAAACGCATTGTGTTAACAATAGTTGTATAGGCTTTACCCAAACGTTTTGCAATATCTTCATAACTTTGTTGGTAGTCTATATGTAAACGCTGAATAGATTTTGCAAGTTCTAGTGCATTTAAGTCTGCGCGTTGAACGTTTTCTAGTATAGAAAACTCTAAGCTCTGCAGCTCTGTAACGTCTTTTACAATTACCGGTACGGTTTTTAAATTTACTTGTTCGGCCGCTCTCCACCGGCGCTCACCAGCAATGATTGTATACATATTTTGTTCATCTTGAGAAACAATAATTGGTTGCAGTATACCCTGTTCTTTTATGCTTTGTGCAAGCTGAGCAAGTTCTTTTGCATCAAAATTTTCCCTGGGCTGCGACTGGTTTGCTTTGATGTTTTTTATAGCGATATGCTGTATTTTGTCGTGCTTTGTGGTGCTAACAATATCTATGCTAGACCCAACCGGCACCAAAGAATCAAAACCCTTTCCTAAACCTTTTGTTTTAGACACGTTGCAATACCTCCTTTGTTAACGCCTTATAGCTACGCGCTCCTTTAGACCATTTATCATACAATGCAATTGGCTCTCCATGGCTTGGTGCTTCTGCCAGCCTAACGTTACGCGGAATAACTGTTTTACATACTAAATTGCCAAACACTCTTTCTACCTCTACTTTTACCTGAGTACTTAAAGATGTTCGGCTATCGTACATTGTTAAAACAACGCCTAAAATGCTTAAGTCTGGGTTTAGTCGTTCTTGTACTTTTTGGATTGTTTGCACTAATTGGCCAACTCCCTCCATGGCGTAATATTCTGTTTGAACAGGAATTAAAACATGCGTTGCGGCGGTTAAGGCATTAATGCTTAATAGCCCAAGCGATGGTGGGCAGTCTATAAAACAAACATCATAATTGTTTGCTACATCGGCCATGGCATTTGCTAAAACATATTCTCTTTTAGGAACTTCTACAAGTTCTACTTCTGCGCCAGAAAGATTGTTATTGGCTGGTATAATTGTTAAGTTATTTACATTTGTTGCATGTCGCACATTATTGAGTAAGTCATTACCAACCATAACATCATACATACCACTAGTAAGTTCAAATTTATTTATACCAAAACCACTAGTAGCATTACCTTGTGGGTCTAAGTCTATTACCAATACGTTTTTGCCCATTTTGGCAGCATAAGTTGCAAGATTAATAGTGGTGGTTGTTTTTCCCACCCCACCCTTTTGGTTTACAACTGCAATAATAGCACTCATTTTTGTATGCCCTTTTATATGTATAGCATATCACTTATAGTGCTTGAGGTAAACCACTATAATACCGTTATTAATCTGATAATTATATACTATTAATTATAATTTAAAAACATTTTCTATATTACTTTTGCCGTAAAGCCCTACTCTTTTTTTATATATATCTTATTTTAAAAACCAATCCTTATTTTACTTTTGCCCCCAAAAGTAAATCAAAAGTGCTAGGCAGGCATTTTAGATGTGGCGTTGTTATAACTTTATTGCAACTACAAAAAGAACTCCTCTCTAGCTAAAGCCAGTTCGTTCGGCCCAAAATGCCATTAATTATATAGAACCATTTTGGGCTTTAGCTTTTTGCCTTAACCGTTGCCCTAAAGCAATACCAACCCAGATCTAAAAAGATGCCTAGAACCTAGGGCGCATAATACACGTTAGGATAACAATTACTTAACCAGCTGTTGCGCTTAACTAGCATCTTATTACCTTGTTAGTTTAGATATTGTAATAATTATCATATATTAATAAAAAAGCTGTTTAAGCTGTTACTGTTCTTAAAGTATTAAAAGTAA
>JAUPVN010000123.1 GCA_030917025.1 Patescibacteria group bacterium
ACAGGTCTAATTTATAGTGCTGTCTAGGCTTAAATAATATAAACCAATACACTTATGGGGGATTCGCCAAGTGGTAAGGCACTGGATTTTGGTTCCAGCATTCGGGGGTTCGACTCCCTCATCCCCAGCCAAACAATGAACCAGGTGTTATGCCTGGTTTTTTGTTTGGCCTGTAGCTGTGGGGGTTCGAACGGGTTTGCTATCAGCAAACCCCGGCACCCTTGCCCCAGAACGACTGAAAGGAGTTGGGGTTGTGTTAGCAAAAGTATTTTTCTTTTGCCACAAGGCGAACCCCTCACGTGTGATTTGAAGTCTTGGCATAAAATCATCCCCAGCCAATAAAAATGAGTCCATCTAGGGCTCTTTTTTATTTGGTTCAGGTTGGAGATTCGAACGACAACAGCATGTCTGCTGTTGGCCGCCAAAACCCAAAGGCTTTACTTGGCAATTATATATCTGAATTGCCGTAAATGTCGAACCCCTCATCCCCAGCTGAATATATAAATATTTTGTCATCAATTTTATAGTTTTGCGCCGCCTCACTATAGCTTCTAAGCCGTTATTTATGTTCTAGTGCTGTGTTACCCAATGAAGGTGACATATCAGGTTTATAAAAATTTGCTTCTGGTAGTTGATATAACCATAATTTTGCATCATTACCATCACCATAATAACTCTTTAAAGTATCTATTGGTTTTCCAAAATGTTTTGTCCAGAATTCGTGTCCTTTTTCTTTAAATCTTGGTCCACTAATAACGGCAACTCGCTTAAAACCTAGCGTTACTGCAATATGCCTTAGGTTTGTAAGTAGTTCACCACCCACTCCGTTTCTTGTAATGTTTGTATCTACGTATGCATTAATTATTTCTATTGTTGTCTCGGCATCTATACCACGGTTTATTAAATCTTCATTAATTCTATTCAATCCCATAACACCCGCCACTGCCCCATCGCTAGAAGTTGCTACTAAAAATCTAGGGAAATTATCAGGGTTATTTACACTATCGTGCATCCTTTTAATAACAGCTTCTATTTCTGAAATTATTGGTAGATGCTGCCCATTTATAATATTTGACTCAAGTATGGCTCTGATTTCTTGTGGACGATTCAGAGATAACATTCTAATATTTATTGATGATGTAGGCAGTTTTCTTTCACTAGTTTTTTCACTCATCGTACAATTATATCAAAATAGCTAATACTAAACAATATATTTACAAAAATATATTAATTATTTGGTAAGTAGAGTGTTAATCTTTTTAGTGATTGCTTTGATTTGTTTGTTATGGGCTAATGGTTTTTTAGAAACAAGCCAAATTGGGCGAGACAAAGGCTTTGTTTTAAAAACTACTAAACTACCATTTTTTATGTCTTTACTAACAAAGTGTTTGGGTAATAGTGCCGTTCCCTCTCCAGATATTGCTATTTCTTTTAAAAGTTCCATACTAGTTGAAAAGAACTTTGGTTTAGCCTCTAGGCCTATATTCATAAATTCTTTAGAAAAGTAGCTGTAGGTTGTAGATTCTTTATTATAGGCCAGCCAATTACTAACTGTATTTTTAATAGTGTTTGGGCTGTTGGGCGATGATACAAATGTAAAAGGTTCTTTATTTAATTTTAAAATATTTATATCTTTAGGTAAGGATTTAGGCTGCCCAGTTACTATTCCATAGTCAAGCTGCCCCGAGGTTATATGCATAAATATTCATGCAGAATTGTCTACCAATACTTCTATGTTATTTAAAATTGCTATTTATGTTTTTGCAGAATATAGCAAACTGGCAATACTATCTATTAATCCTATACAAATAACAGGGTTATTGTTTAGCTTTTGTAGGTTGCTGTTCATAATATTAACTTGGTTATTAATTTTTTCTGATGCAGAAAGCACTATTTTACCCGCAGGTGTTAGCTCTACCTTGCCTTTTTTCCGTATTATTAGTTTTTTGCCAAGGCTGTGTTCTAACGATGCTATAGCAATAGTTATGGCCGGTTGGCTTTTTTTTAATTGTTTTGCAGCCTCAGAAAAGCTTCCACATTCATTAAGTTTTAAAAATTTGTAATATCTATTATCCATTAGTTTAGTATAGCAAATATAAGAAAAACTTATAATAAATATAAGAATGTAGTATACTTAAATAGTAAAAAGGTTATGTTTAATAAATTTGGGAGGGCAAACGTATGTCTAAAATTAAAATTGCTATAGTGGGCGTAGGAAACTGTTTTTCTTCGCTATATCAAGGTCTAGAATATTATAAAAATTCAGATGAAGATAATATACCAGGAGTAATGTGGGCTAATATTGGTGGCTATAGGCCAAGCGATATAGAGGTTGTTGCAGCCTATGATGTAGATGTACGAAAAGTTGGCAAACCCGTTGGGGAGGCAATTTTTCAATTACCTAACTGTGCAAGAGTTTTTCAAGCTAAGGTACCAAAGGGACCAACTGTTCAAATGGGGCATGTATTAGACGGTTTATCAACATATATGCAAGAACAGCCCAAAGAACTAGGCTTTAGGCTTTCTAAAGCTAAACCGGTAGATATTGTAAAATCTTTAGAAGAAAGCAAGGCAGATATTATAATAAACTACTTGCCTGTTGGGTCTCAGCAAGCAACAGAATTTTATGCTCAAGCGGCCATAGACGCGGGCGTAGCTTTCTTAAACTGCATACCTGTATTTATTGCCAGCAATCCAAAATGGGAACAAAAATTTATAGATGCCAAACTACCAATAATTGGTGATGATATGCGTTCGCAACTTGGTGCTAGTGTACTTAGCCAAGTGTTGCAAGAACTAGCTTTTGATCGTGGCCTAGATGTAGACTTTCATCAACAATTAAATATTGGTGGTAATACAGATTTTAATAATATGATGGTGCAATCGCGCTTGGCCAGCAAAAAAAAGAGCAAAGAAAACGTAATAAGGGCTCAAAACGATATTCGAGGCATACCCGTAAAAGAACACAGTTTGTTTGCAGGCCCAAGCACTTACCTGCCCTATTTAAAAGATAACAAAGTAGCCTATTTTAATTTACGCCTACGTGGCTTTGGTAACGCTCCAATAGATATAGATGTTAAACTATCTGTTCAAGATAGCGAAAACAGTGCCGGAGTTGTAATAGATGCTATAAGATATTTAAAAGTTGCAAAAGAGCTTGGTGTAGTTGGTGCTTTGCGTGGCCCAAGTGCCTGGACACAAAAAACTCCACCCCAACAAATGATGTATGCCGATGCCAAAAAAGAATGTGAAGCTTTAGCCAACCGCAAGTTAACAAACTCAGTCAAAAACATTACCTAGTTATTAATTATATATTGTAGGTAGCGTTACTGTTATCTGTTATGCCTATGAGCTCTAAATTCTATCTGTCATCTGCTCAAAGCGCCCAATTTTTATTGTTTAGTGTTTGATGTAGACGGGATAGTAATACTGTTAAATGCGGATTATATATTATTAAGTTAGTTTATTAGTAGTTTAAAGAGTATAGTACTGGTTGAAAGAGGTATAGAATGAGCGAGCAAGAACCCACAACGTTAGACGAGTATAGTGATACTAGAGTAGTTTTGGAACAACATTTAAGTGATTTAATGGGTCAGAGAAATGATCAAGAAGCACAACATGCAGCTGCGCTTCGTATATTAGCTGATAGAGAAAAAATAATTCTTTATTATTCAGAACATCCAGAAAGTTATGACAAAATAAAATTTGATGAACTTATGGGTAAGGTATAAATTGCATTTATAGCAATAAACCTGAATATTAGCAAATATGCTAGAGTAAAATTTATAATATTGTCATTAATATATTTGTTTTTATAGATAAAATGTAAAAACTAAAGGCTTTTTTGAATGTCTTTGCCGAGTTCTGCGGAACATGATTTAACGCTTATGCGCCCAGTGCTAGATTTTTTTATAGCATAAGAGGTTGTGGTTTGGTTACCAGTTACTGGATCGTACGGTATGCTTGCCAAGTATGTAGGAACTAAAAATGAAGCTAGGTTAACACCATTTGGGTTTGTTGTTTCGCCAAGTATTGTGGCGTTAATATTAACGTTTGCAAAACTTGGGCTAAACGATGTTTGGCTATTTTGCAAATCTACCTTGTATTGAAAATACCTATTATTTGCTATATTTTGTAATGTATAAGAACTAGGCGATAAACCCGTATTAGATGACTCTGAATATTCGCTATTGCCGTTTGGCCCTATAAAATCTGAACCTGAGCAGTCTGCAGATATACAAGATCTAACCTTTATACCAAGTTTTAGGGCTCCGCGTAAATAATGATCTTTAATTTCATCTGGGCTTAATGATCTATTGTATATTGCAGCTTCATCTATAGACCCGTTAAAGTATCTGTCGTTCCATGATCTTTTACCTATACCAACGTTTTGGGCAGAACTAATAATACTGCCAGTTAAACTACCTGTTCTTTCTAAATTACCGTTAACGTATAGTTTAATTTGATTACTGGTGTTATCCCATGTGCTAACAACATGATACCAGTTGCCCGCCACTGCTTGTGTAGTTGATTGTATATACGTTCTTTTTACGTTTGTTCTTATAGCTGTTTCAAAGAATGAATTTGTAGATGTATGCTGTATTTGATAGCCATCGTCTCCGTTTTTATTAATTATATTAGCCCAAGGCTGGCCTGTAGATGGATTTATACTCCACTTAATCCACGCCTCCATAGTAATGGCGTTTGTTGGGTTTAAAGAGCTAAAGTTTGGAACATTAATGGCACTATTAGAGCCGTTAAAGCCTATAGAACTATTAAATTTACCTGGGTTGTTGTATGCAATATTATTGCCTACACCGTTGTTACCAAGCCCAGAGTTGTCTTGTATTGCACCGTTTTGTTCGTTTAGATGCATTAATAAAACGTTTCCTGACATGTTTGCATTGCCTGTTACGTAGCCGGTTTCTGTTTGTTGGTTGTCTGGCAATTGTTTACCGTAGGGCGCTGTTGGCGCTAACTGTAGTGTGTCCCAGCGTGTGTTGGTGATACCATCTTTAATACCAGAAGTGTAACTGCCAGAGCCCGAACTCTTTCCGACTGAATTTATATCTATAGCAGAAATAGCATTGTTATATTGGGTATTAAAGTAGCCGCCTGTGTTAAAATCGTTAACCGTTACATCGTTTATATTAACATTTGTTCCGGACGATCCACCCTCTCCACAAGTAATTTCACAATTTGTGCAATTGCCAATTTGCGACCATTTATTGTCTATTCCGGCTGGCACCATACCGTTGTTGTCTAAAGAATATTGGTTAACGGCATCTAAAATAGTTTTAACATCTGTTTCTCTTTGAGAATTACGAGATTCTGCAATGTTTTTAAATGGTTTAATAGTAACTAAAACTACAGCCGCTAAAATAACTATTATTGCAATTACTAGTATTGTTTCTATAAGAGTAAAGCCATTAGATTGTGTTTTGTATAATTTTGCTATATTTTTTTGTATTTTAAACATAATTATATGCTTATGATATCAAATATAGTAAACTAAACACAATTTATCATAATATCTAAAAGTTGTATTTATTATCGTAATAAATATCTCATGGAAATATTTATGGTAAAATTTAAGCTATGGTTAGTAAGCAAAATATAGTTATAGAGTTAAAAGATTTAACAAAAACTTATGGTAAAAATAGAGGGGTAGATTTAATATCTTTAGATGTAAATAAAGGTTCTATATATGGGTTCTTAGGCCCTAATGGTGCTGGTAAATCTACCACAATAAACATGCTAGTAGATTTAATTAGGCCAACTAATGGCAGTGCAAAGATATTTGGTTTAGAGGTATCTAAGCATAGTAATGCAATAAAGCAAAATGTTGGTTATTTAGCAGGAGATTTTGCATTAGATGGAGATTTAACTGGTGATCAGGTAATAAAATATTTTGCAAATTTGCGTGGTGTAAGCAACCCTAAATATATTAAAGAGCTTATTAATGCGCTTGACGCAAATGTTAGTTCAAAAATCAAAAACTTATCTAGGGGAAACAAGCAAAAAATTGGCCTAATTACTGCTTTAATGCATAAGCCAGATTTATTAATTTTTGATGAGCCAACAACCGGCCTTGATCCACTTATACAAGAACAATTTAATAACATTATTTTAGAGCATAAAAGACAAGGTAAAACCGCATTTATTTCGTCTCATATACTTAACGAGGTAGAAGAACTTTGTGACAATATTGCATTTATAAAAGAAGGCAAAATTATTGCAAAGGGTGTATTGTCTGATATTTTAGCAACCGCCCCACTAGAAATAAGTATTAAGCTAAAAACAACTAAACAAGCTAATATTTCTAAAAATATTAGTGGAATAAACAACTACATACAAAAACTAAATATAATTAGTTTTAACTATAGTGGCGATGCGAATATGCTTTTAAAACAAATTTCTAGCCTTAATGTAAATACAATAGAGATTAAAAAAGCAGATATAGAGCAAATTTTTATGAAATATTATAAGGATTAGTATGTTAAAGAATGTATTATTAAAATCTATTTACGAAAAGCGTTGGGGCACCCTAGTATGGTTTTTGGCTGTACTATTTAATACCATGCTTATTACTGCACTTTTTCCTACTTTTAAAGAGGCCTTTGGAAAGTCTTTAAACGATGTGCCAGAATCTATGAAGGCGTTTTTGGGCGATTCTTCTAATTACCAAAATATTGCTGGTTATGTTGATATACAAGTTGTGGCTCAGATGGTGTTTTTAACTATAATTATGTCTGTTATTGTTGGTTCTGGTTTTATTGCAGGCGATGAAAATAATAAAACATTGCAATCTTTATTAGCCCAGCCGGTTAGTAGAAACAAGATATATTTACAAAAACTGGGTGCATTAGTAGCTATTAATATTATTGTGGTTGCAAGTATTGCAGTTGGGGTATATTTTACGGCGCTAGTTTTAGGCGAGCAGATTAGTTTATTAAGGGTTATACAATCTAACATAGAGATCTTAGTTATTACGTTACTATTTGGTATTGGATCATTTAGTTTAGGGGCAATAATTGGTAAAAGAGCTCTAGCCGGGAGTGTTGTTGGTGGACTTGCCTTTTTAACATATATGATATCTGCATTAGCTGTTGGTATAGATAAATTACGTCAAATAGACACAATATCTCCTTTTCATTACTTTAATAAACCCAGTGTGTTACAAAATGGTATAGATTACAGTAATTTATTACTAATTGTGTCCTTGAGTATATTAATTGCCTTAATTGGTTTATTAGTATTTAACAAAAGAGACATAAACAATTAAAATTTTAAGATTTTGTTTTGTGGGTTAGGCTAAAATTAGATAAAACAGATTTGCGTAAATGCCAAAATGCTAAGTAGCCTGGTATTAGAGGTATCCAGTAGCTAATAAGTCTGTATAACATTGTTACACTAACAGCGTCTGCGGTACTTAGACCGGCTATTGTTAAACCAGCAAATATGCCAGCTTCTGCAGAGCCTAAGCCACCCGGTGTTGGTACTAAAGATGCCATAATGTTTCCTGCTGTGTAAGTTAGTAATGCTTGGGCCATTGTTAGCTCTACGCCTAAGGCCTGGGCACTTGCATAGATAGCAAAAATTCCCGTTAAAGAGCCTAAACCGTTAAGAATTACAGCCATTATAATATTTTTGGGTTTATCTTTATATGTTTCTATATTTTTTAATAAGCCGGATATAAAACTTTTAATTTTATTTTTAACTTTTGGTATTTGGTATATTAGAAAAGCAACAATTAGCACGGCCAAAGCTATTAGCATAATTTTATGAATATTAATATTATAATTTTGTGCGCTAGAAACGCCAAAAGTAAAACCGCTTGTTATCAAGCCTAAAAATACTAAAATTGTATAAGCTACTGCATTGCTAAGCCCATTTGCCGCAATAACTGCACTTGCCTGGGTAACTGTATGATTTTTTTGTGTAAGATAATACATATTAAGGGCTATAGTACCTACCCCGCTTGGTAATATTCTGCTTACAAATAGCTCTGCAGTTTCTACTTGCAACGTTAGCTTAAATGTAAGTTTTTTTATAGCCAATATAATATATTGTAAACTTAGCACTAGTACGCCTAAAAAGAATACAATAATTGCCAAAATAACCCACTTTGGGTCAGCGAACTGTAAGGCTAAGATGCTTTCTTTTAGTGCATCTATCTGTGGTACAAAAACTTTTAGGGCTAGTAAGAATATTATAAACAAAAATATATAATTTTTGTATTTTTTGGTAAAATTTATAATATTCTTCATTTATATAAATATAGTATATACGTATATTAATAAATATGATAAATATATTGTATATTATTAAATATTATTATATTGCTGTATATTTAATGTGTATATAGTGATAATATTAAAAGATGTTAAATATAACTAATAAAATATAAATATGGAATCTAATAGTGTTGCGAGTGCAGATAGTAACGTAGTTTTAATAGTATTAATTATTAGCTTTATTATGATACTTTTTAGTATTATATTCTTTGCAATACCGGCAGTTATAAATAATTATATTTTATTTAATAAGGCCAGAAAAAATAAATGGGCAGCATTAATACCAATATGGAATGTTTATGTTTTAGGGGTTATTTCTAAAAAACCACTCTGGATTGTTTGGTTATATATTGCATTTAGTATACTACCATCTTTAATAAACTACGGTTTACTGTTTACCTGGGCTGGCTATAGCATAGGATATTACTATATGATGTTACCATTATTTTGGTTAAGCTTTGGGGTATATATCTATATATTAATAAGTTTTGCAAAGCAATATAAAACAAAAAATATTAAAGATATTATATATTGGTTGCTATATTTATTTTTACCTATTGTTGCAGTTTTTTGGACTAATAAAATTGAATATATTGGTAATAGTCCTCTGGGTAAAGTTATAGAAAATAATGTTTATAAACATTTTAATTCAAACGATGCTACCGTTGAGTCTATAGATAGCACAAAAGAACTTTCAGATAATTAAGACAAAAAGAATTTTGCGCTTATGCAAAACGTGATTTATACATACATGTTTTATAGGATATAATTGCTTATTATGATTATAAATAAAAAAACTATTGTAATTAGAAAAGCTAAAAATGTTAGCGTAAATTTGGTTAACATAGCTATGGCCAGAGATTACATTAATAAATATTGGCCAAAACTAATTAAAAATAATATAAAAGATTCTGGTACATTGGTAGGTTTGCCTAGCCCTTA
>JAUPVN010000124.1 GCA_030917025.1 Patescibacteria group bacterium
AGCAACCTCAGTTGGTTTAGCTACTAGCTCGGCCGTACCTTCTAGCTGAATACCTCTCGGTTTATCACTAGAAGTTTGAGGCAAACAAATTGCAGCCGCCACATGACTATCTTTAGCTACTTCTATTGAGTGTCGCCGATTAGTAGCAGAAAACCAATATACATTTAAGTTCTTATCAGCTGCAAACCATACATTACATACCCATGGTTTTCCATTAGAAACAGTAGCAAGTTGCATCATCTTTGCTTCTTTTAAATAATCCTTAATAAGTTTTCTTACCAAACTAGAATTTTTGTCTGACATATTAACAGTATATCAGATTAATGTTTTAGGCATTTTACACAGTCACCAGAGATAGTTAGTTGAGTGCTACCCTCAAACCCAGGTACTTGTTTTTGCAAGCTTTTTCTTATGCTCACTGGTAAATAAATATCTTTTACTCCACCGCATTTATAGCACACAAAATGGTCATGAGGCTTAATATTTGCATCAATAACAGTAGAATTATTAATATAAGGCCCCCTAGACAAAAAGCCGTTAGTTATTAGCCTATTTGTAATTCTATGCACTGTTGTAGCAGATAGTCCTGGCATCTTTTTATCTGCATATATTAAAATTGTAGAATTTGTAGCATGTCCAAATTTTTGTACTGTTGCTAAAACTAATTTAGTTTGTTGTGTCATTCTAATTGGCATAATACTTGCATTGTATCATAATTGTATATATAATACTATTGTAAACTATTTACATTAACGAAAGGATTAAATATGGCAAAAACAATAACCGTTTACAGCACAGCATCGTGCCCCTACTGCGTAAGATTAAAAGAGTTTTTAAAAGACAACAAATTTCCATTTACAGATAAGCGTGTAGATATAGACCAAGAGGCTGCCAAAGAAATGGTAGAAAAAAGTGGCCAAATGGGTGTTCCCTTTACCGTAATAACAGACGAAAAGGGTAATGAAAAAGGCATACTAGGATTTGATGTTCATCAACTACAATTAAGTTTGCTATCATAAGCACATGACAACTAAAAAGATAATTATAAGTGTAGTAGCTATTGTTGCGATATTTGGTTTAGGTGCTTGGCTCATTATCCCAAATAATTCTTCTAACACATGCTCGGCCGAACAGTGTAATACTAATGAAACTTCATCAGAAATTCCTTTAGCTAAACAAGCCTCAGATGATGCCGGCCAACAACAAGCCTATTTACTAGATGTTAGGTCTGTAGAAGAATATGCCACTGGCCATGCAACTAATGCTCAAAACTTTGATGTAGAAAAGCTAAAAGTTGGTACAATGCCAAATATTCCTAAAGATGCCACAATATATGTATATTGCCGTAGTGGTAATAGGTCTAAAGAAGCTGTAACAATACTAAACGCCAATGGTTTTACAAATGTAACAGATTTGGGTGGATTACAAAATATGAAAGACGCGGGCGTATTATAAAGTTTGTAAAACTTTTTTTGTAGCTTCTGCCATTGCCGATTCTTCTTGAGCTGGCACTACCAAAACAGGTTTATTACGTGTTCTTGGGTGCAAGCTAGAAATAACATAAGGGTTTGTTACTTTGTTATTCTGATTTTGGTTGATTGCTAAGCCCAAAAATTGCAAACCATTCATTATTCTTTGCCTTATAATAACAGATCTTTGGCCTACTGTTCCCGTAAATACTAGGGCATCTACCCCTTCTAGGCTAGCAGCCATTTTAGCTATAGCCTGCCTAACTGTATATACATACATACTAAGAGCCAAGCTAGCCCTATGATGACCCGCTAATTCTGCCTCTACCAAAGCTCTAATATCAGAACTGTAACCACTAATACCAAGTAAGCCACTTTGCTTATTAAGCTCTTCTAGAATATCCTCAGGAGTTCTATTAGTAACAGATGCAAGCGCCAAGCCAGCACCAAAATCTATAGAACCGCTACGGGTAGCCATAATTAAGCCTTCTAGTGGTGAATAACCCATTGTAGTGTCTACACTTTTACCATTTAATAAAGCCGATACGCTACTACCACTGCCTAAATGGCAAATAACTAAACGTTCTGGCACGCCACTTTTATATTTTTTTAGTTGAGCAACCGCAGATTGCAAAGACAACCCATGGTATCCAAATCGTTTAATATCATACCTATCGGCCGTATCTAAATTTATACCATAGTTCCAAACATAGTCTGGTTTAGTAATATGAAAAGCAGAATCAGAAACACCAATAATTGGAATATTATTTGCATAGTGCCGCAATTGATTTAATTCTTGCAATGTAGCCGATATATGAAGTGGCGACAGCAAATGTAATTGCTCTAATTTTAATATAGCCTCATCATTTAAAACCATATTTCTCATAAAGTACCCGCTAGGTGCAACTATTCTTAAGCCTATTGCCGCAATAGGTTCATTATTTGTTATAGAGCCAATAAGGGTAATAATTTCAGGAAAAACTTTATCTAACAAGGTTGCATTAAGTGAGGTATCGTATTTTTTATTGCCAGCGGCAATATGTGCTACTAATTTACTAGCTACAAACTCTACATGAATATGAGCTACTTCATTACCTTTTTTGTACAATGCATATTTTCTACTTGCGCTACCGGGGTTAGCAATTAAGATGTACGGGTCCACTGCCATGCGTCAATTTCCTCTAAATCCAAACCGTTGTGTTTAATATATTCGGTATTTTGGGCAATTTTTTGTTGCATTACATCTATCAAAGAATTGGCTTCTTCCCAGCTCATTTGGCCCGTTCTAGCCAGTTGCTGATAGGCAGAAATTACTAAATCATAACGGCTTGTTTGGTTACGAACATGCATGTCAAATGGCGTAGTAGTAGAACCGTTTTCTACATAACCATGAACTTCTACTCTTTTAGAGTCACTGCCGTCTAAATAATCAAAAACAATTGCTTTAAGGGTCTCTGGGTAGCCATGATAATTAAATATTACCGGTTTATCTACCGTATATAGCTCTTCAAAACGCTCAACAGAAATTTTATTATGCGCCGTACCTATTCCACCAGCCGTTAAAGCCATAATATTTACAAAACGCAATCTAATATCTGGCTTATCTTGTTTAATAATGCTAATTGCAGCAAGTGCTTCTTTTACCATGTATTCGCCAGCAGCACTAAACACAACTTGCGGATCTTCATCGCTAGCAAAATCCCAAACCATTGCCCCTTGTTCTACGCCTTGGCGAGCATAATCTGGTGTCATCCAGCGTGGTTCTACGGTTTTTGCAGCACATATAACATTAACCTCTTTTTTAGATGCCAAACTGCGCTCTAGCACGGCTAATGCGGCATTACCATCTGGCGGAAAATATACCGTTACGTAATCGCCGTGGCGCCGTAAAACATCATTTATAAAGCCAGGGTTTTGATGCGAAAAGCCGTTATGGTCTTGGCGCCAACCAGACGATGTTAAGATGTAATTAAAAGACGGAAAGTCTCCACGCCATTCAATCTCGCGGGCATGTCTAACAAATTTGGCATACTGATCCATCATACTTGCAACAACCTGAATAAACGCCTCATAAGAAACAAACACAGAATGGCGCCCTGTTAACACATAACCTTGGGCAATTCCTTGCAAGCTATGCTCACTTAGCATTTCCATTACTCGGCCATCGTGTGCTAAATCTTTGTCCCAGCTCATAATTGGCCAAACCCAAGCGCGTTTTGTAGCAGCAAAAATATCATCTACCTTATTAGAGTACGTTTCATCTGGGCTCATCATTCTAAAGTTTTTTGATTCTTTGTTAAGCTTAAATACCTCACTTAAGTACAAACCCATCCTACGCATGCTACTAGAACCAATTGTTCCGGGCTTAGAAGCATCTTCTGCATAACGTTCTATTTCTGGTAAAACTAATGGCTTATATACGCTTTCACCGCCGTGGGCATGCTTATTTACGCCCATTCTAAGTTCTGGAGCTGGGAATATTTCTTCTACAAAAGAGCCAAAACCAGATTCTTTATTAAACAGTTCATTAAATTTATAAGACTTTAACCATTCTTCTAGG
>JAUPVN010000125.1 GCA_030917025.1 Patescibacteria group bacterium
CTGTTTGTGAACCGTGGTTTTCTTTAACTTCTAAAGTAGTTGGTGTAGTATCTTCTACTTTTAAGCTGTCCATAGTAGCTTTAAATGCTACGTCTATTATCATATAACTTACAGCAAATACGATTGCTAAACTTATAGATATTATTGCTAGTGTTTTCATATATTCTCCTTTATACTGCGTCTATACATTTACTTATTAAATTAGTTACTTCTTCTGGGGGTACATAGCTTGAGCTTAAGGCATCTAAATCAAACTTATAAGTTCCTTTAACACCGTGATTATCTATCATAGTGCTATAAAAACATTTACAAGTTGCAGTTGTAAAGCCGTCCTTAACACAATTTGGTACTGCTAAATCTAAATACTCTTGCTTGGTAAAGTTGGCTGGGTTCTTATTGGTTTGGCTAACTGAGTTGTTTTGAACTAATTGTTGTTCAACCACAAGGTGTGTAATACCTTTAGCCGCAAGCCCTATACCGACTATAGCCAATATAATTAGGGTTGTTTTTATAAATGTGCTCATTTTCTTCCTGGTCTTTTCTGGGCTGGCTCATATAAGCAAATGCCCGTTATTAACATTATTAATATTACTGAGAGTTCTATCATAGGCTTGCCTTACCACGTTTACCACGTTGGCCACCCTTAACCCCGGCACATTGCGCCTTGAAGTGTGGCTCAAAAATTACAATGCAATCGCAATAGGTCTTTGTAGCAAACCCGCCAGTGTGTCCTAGTTTCCCACCTTTTGCACCAATCTCTCTATAAAAATTATTTCCATAACGTTCTTTATTAGTTTTAGCAGCATTCTTACCGCCAACGACCGTGCCAGACATTAGAATAACCTCTTCTTCTTGTTAGGCAAATTATCAACTTTATTGCTTAATTCTTTAGTAAGGCTATAATTTAAATTTAAATTACTATATAGATTATCTATGTTATCAAATAATCCTTTAATACCGTTTTCAATATTAGCTAACCGCTTGTCAATATCTAAAGTATTATTCTCTATCTTTTTTGGTTGTGCCGGCAGTTTAGACTGCTTAGGCTTAGATAATTGCTTAACGTGCTCTTTATGCTGTCTATAGGTATCTTCAGACTTAACTCTGTCTATGGTGCTTATAGACCAACCTAACAACTTTGATATATCTTTATTACTAACTTTATACTCTTGCAATTTTTTAACTTTATTAAAATCTTCTTCTCTAAATGTTCTCATCTAATCCTCTCTTTCTATATACTGAACTTTAATTTTATTAGTCTTGCCCGACCTGTTAGCAATTAACTCTGCTAACTCAATTCTTCTTGGCTCAATAACTTTTTCAAAATATAACTGTAAACCATGCATTGGTTTAACATCTCTGATTAAAAATCTATCTGTGTTCATGATTCTCTCCATTCACCAAATTTATCTTGTACTGCATCACATTTGTTACAGACCAGGACACTTTTCCAATCTTCATCTTCATAGTAGCCAAAGTCTACATCTTCTATTTCTGCACCGTCATGATTGCAATATACTAGACAAGAATCCTCGTAAACCTGTACAGTTATATATTCTGGTCTAAAACTTTTGTCTGATATAAATATTTTCATTATTTTACTACCTCAAATTCTACACCCGTATTATCTAAATAATCTGCATAAGTCATTGGATAGCCATTGACATAGGCTACTACGTCATCTGCTTCTGATTCATTAATGTGTATCATACTAACCCTTATCTACCGTCTGCCCACATGTTTCACATATGTAGGTTTGGTTTCTACTAATAAGTATTGGGCTATCACCGCCTGCTAATATTTTATTTGTCTCATTGTAGACTTTAACCCCGGTAAATTTATCATTTACTTTTAGTCTTTCCCAAGCATTAAAAGATTTGATTGTGGTGTCTGCATATGTTTTATATGATTTTCCAGTTTCTAAATCTTTTGCAATTATAAGGATATACTCTCCCCTGGTTTTATTGCTTTTTGCTCTATTACCAATTTTTTCTATTACGTATGCTTTGTTATATGTTACCATTTCTAGTCCTTTCTTTAATTTACATTTTAATTATACACCGTTATTATTTGAATGTAAATCTTTTTTTACATTTTATAATCTTTTAGTAGTCTGTTAGATTCTAAATACTGTATCATCTCAGAACCATAAGTAATTATGTGGTTTAAGGCGTTCTCTGCATTATTTTCTGTTAAGAACTTTATACCGTAGCCATAGCAAATATGTTCTTTTAGATTTTTGGCCTGGCATAGTGCCTCACATTTGTATGGGTTGTGGCAAGCATATCTTCCTATATTTGCAGATGGTATTAATAACTTGTAATAATCTAGCTGTAATGAGTCAACATAGGCACTAGCCCGTGTTAATCCACATTTATGGTCTTGCAATATTATATTATTGTCTTCCACACATTGCAAATCTATCACACCCCTTAGCAATATTTGGTATTTATCACCCATGTCTATAATTTTTTGATACTTAATTTCCGTTTTTGCATCTTCTAATTCTTGGCCACCAAGTTCCGGCGGCATCATATTAGTATCTAATATGTGTTTTTCCCACTTCTCATGAAAAAGCTTGCCAAGTTCTAAATATGGATTTTCTGGCAATGGATTTCCTAGATACATAGATATTGCATCTTCAAATTGCCCCTTACTCCAAGCATTTAATATTGAAAATGATAATTTTACTGTACGCATGATTTTTCTTTCTTGAAGTTATTGTCATATCTCACATGGTGGCTTGTGCACAGTTGTGCCCAATCACTTAAATCAAATTTATATTCTTGGCTTAAATTTGCCCACTCAAATCTCCCTAAGCATGTTTCATCAACTTTTTGGCATTTGTATGCTTTACCCATATTCTTATAAACAAAATTATGCACCAATCTATAATGCTTTGTTCCATAAAAATTATTATGTCCACCTCTTGATTTTGATATTTTCAATCCAAAACCAAATGGTTTTTGACGGCCTTTAGTTGTTTTACTAATTTTTATTTTTGTTTTTACTGATATTATTTTGCCTTTATGAGAATTACTAATTTTTAATCTTACATCATCACTTGTTGTTTTCCCATAATTCCAGTGTTTTTCGCCTTTTTTCATTTCTGATAGTTTGGCTCTTGTATTGTTATTTTTAAATGCAACATATACAGATTCACTTATTTTTTGTTTTGTTTCTTCACTATGTTTAAAGCCTTTAGGCATTGGCATATTTAACTCCTATAAAAGGCAGCCCAACCGCTAAGTAAAAGCTGCCTATTAAAAAAGTTAAAATCTTAGCGGTTGATTTCATATTATTATTATATACTTTTATATATGACTTGTACATTATTCTTTTATGTTAATTCTTATTGATGTCCCACGTTCCATATTATAATCAACACCCTTTGGCAATTTACCATTATCTTTTATATACTGATTGATTATTTTTGTGTTAGCAGTCTTTTTAACAACAACAAATTCAGCTTCTACAGCGTCTGTTATATTAAAAACATTGTTTGTAGGGCTTTTAGTTATTTTGTAATTTTTTCCAGACACGGCTTCCCATTTATCTGTGTACAGTGCATTCGCCTTGCTTGCTATTAAGCCTTTTGCATCAGCCTCTATAGATTTTATAGAATCCATAATATCAGCCACTTGCTTTTTAACCCGTTCAAATTCCACCAACTGCTCAAACAACTGCTGGTTATCATTCAGTTCTGGGGCATTTTGGATAGTCTCTCGCAGCTTTTTAATATCAACC
>JAUPVN010000005.1 GCA_030917025.1 Patescibacteria group bacterium
CTACTAGAGTTATAACTTGCTGGTCGCATAGTAATTGTTTATCTGCATATAAAACTGCTAGAGCCATTGCACAATCTAGGCTAGCACTATTTTTAGGTATATCTGCGGGGGCTAAGTTTAGTACAATACGTTTTTTAGGAAACTTGTATCCAGATGCTGCAATTGCCGAGCGTATGCGTTCTTTGGCTTCGTCTACAGATTTATTAGCTAAGCCAACAATAGTTAAAGCCGGCAAGCCATTAGTGATTGTGCATTCAATAGAAACGGGTAGGGCCTCGTAACCCGCCAAAATTGGAGAAAGTATTTTCATAAGCATTATAATATCAGCAATAATAAATATTAGTAAGTAATTATGATTTTGCTTAGTGTATTTATAGGCCACTATTTGTGCAATTATTAAGGCGCTTAGTATGTTTTAAACTGATTATGGGTTTAGTTTACGCTAAAGGCTTAAATAATATAAAAAGAAACAACGGCCTGCGAGAAGCCGTTGTTGTGTATCTGTTTTTTTGTTTTTGAGCACTTTTTTTATTCAGTGCTACCATCATAGTAAACGATAACCAAAAGCATTGTCAACACTTTTTTTATTTAATTTTTAAAACTGTGTATAACTATATATTTTTGTATGCATAAATAGCAGTTATTATTTGTATATTTTACTAATTATTTAAGATTGTATATTTAAGTTTTTATGGCTTTTAAACTGCCAATAGTTTATTACGTAAAATTCGTTAACAATAGTAATAGAAATTCTATGTAAATACCAACTTGTTATGCACTACGGTTACTCATGGGCATGTCGTACAATACTATATATCTACAGAACTATATTAGGCCGTAATATACACCAAGTTTTAAGTTCAATATTATTGGGCGCAAATTCTTTATAGTACATATTTATAATTAGTATATATTTAATAACGCTATATAACATTAAAAGTTATAATTTATATATAACAAGTATTTATAATTATTGGCTACTAAAATTAAGCATTTTTAAGTACTTAAATTATTGATTGGTACAATAAATATAATAAATTACAAAAATATATATTAAGCGATATTTGCTTAAGAGAACAAAATATACTTAGTGTTCGGATATTTTTTTATAAAAAACTTACAAAATATATAATTGTTCAACTATTTTGACTATTATAAAGTATTTTAGTTGTATATATTGCTACAATATTTATGTTACATAAACAGATTAAAGTTGTATATATTGCTACAATAAGTATTGACAATAATGCATATTTTTGCTAGACTACAAACAGTAAGTACAAAAATAAAAAAACTTACAAAATAAATATATTTCGCCCTCAAGGCCCAAAAGGCCAAGAGAGCGGTCAGTCAAAGCTCTTTGTAGGCGGTAAGCGCTAAAAAGTTATTTTTATAGAGCGGATTTACCGTCTTAGAGCTTCTAGTTTAGTTTTAGTTGCAAAAAATATCCGAATTGGGAGGCGGATATTTTTTTTATGTTTATAGCGCTATAATAAACATTAGTATGAAAATTAATAAACATTATATAGTTGCTGCACTTACTATTTTATCTGTTGTTTCGGTAATTGTATTTACTGCAATAGTTCCACCATCTATAGACCAATTGTGGTCTATTTTAGTTCTTTTATTTTTAGTTTATCTTTCTACCGCCGGTTTAATTTATGTTTTGTTGGGGCTATTTAGGAGAAACAGAAACAGATCTAATGTTATTTTTGCATTATTATTTGGTTGTTTACCACCGGTTTTATTACTGCTTGTATCTATTAGACAGGCAACAATTTTAGATATTTTAATTATTTTAAGTACCGTATTTTTAATTTTATGGTATGCGTCTTATAAAAAGTAAAAAATACTATAAACATAAGTAGTTTATTTTGATATACTAATCTTAAATGGACACAATGCATTCGCCAGCTTCTAATGAGCTTCCTAAACCACAACAAAATAGCGTGGAGGTGCCGGCATCTGTAGAGAATAATGTTAATACCTATAAAGCTCCTATTGCTGGAGAGGCTGGCCGCGCAAATAATGAACCCACGCAGGCCGCAAACGATGCAGTGGCTGCAGCTATGAGTTCTGTTGCGGCTATTCCAGCGGTTGCTACACCCGCACCCGCAGATGATTCAGCTGCTTCTACACCAGCAACAGCAATTGCCGATGATGCGGATGTAATAGAAAAAGAATGGGTCGATAAAGCCAAAAGAATTGTTGCAGAGACCAGGGGTGATCCTCATAAAAAAAGCCAAGAGCTAACAGGCCTTAAAAGAGAATATATAGAAACTCGTTTTGGAAAGGTAATTAAGGTCCCCCATGAAAGTGATGCTACGGCGTAAAGCCATAACACAAGAAAAGGCAAAAACTTAATGTTTATAGTGATTTTAGGTGCCATAATTATAGTGCTTGCCATTGGGGCCGTTCTTTTTGCGCGTAAAAATTTACGAGAAGCAAAAAATTATGAACGTGGTCTTAAGATGGTGCCGCTGTTAATTCATTTGCCACCAATGAGTGATGATATAGAAACACAGGGTCGTGATACGCGTGATTTGGCGGATGAGAGCGTTTTTAAGGCTCAAACCCTTTATAACATCATTGCTAGCACCGCTAAAAAGGGTTTTAAATCTAGCTTGTATGGCCAAAGACATATTAGCTTAGAGGTAGTAGGGCACAAGGGC